>JAZNSA010000140.1:0-12385 GCA_045590935.1 Clostridia bacterium
GCCTTTCGTTTGTCTTTACTGCTATTATCCCATATTTTTCCTTAATTGTCCACAACTTTTATTAAAAAATAAAAGCGGATAAAATATTTCCCGAATATGCTTGAAGTTTTGAAAAAGATGATGTATAATTATAATGGTAAAAAATTTGAAAAGATATACCAAGGAAGGAAGATTTAAAGTGTTCGAATTTAAAAATCTTAAGGCACAGGATAAAGAGGTTTTTGACGCAATGCAGGGTGAGCTTTCACGTCAGAGAGACAAAATTGAGCTAATCGCATCTGAGAATATTGTGTCGGAAGCCGTTATGGAGGCTATGGGCTCACATCTTACAAATAAATATGCAGAGGGTTACCCCGGCAAGCGTTACTACGGCGGGTGCGAGTGTGTAGACGTTGTGGAAAACCTTGCCATTGAAAGAGCAAAGAAGATTTTCGGCGCAGGCTATGCCAATGTTCAGCCGCATTCAGGTGCTCAGGCTAATATGACAGTATTTTTTGCCGTTTTAAACCCGGGCGACACAGTTTTGAGTATGAATCTTGCTCATGGCGGTCATTTAAGTCATGGTAGTCCTGTAAACATTTCAGGAAAATATTACAATATTGTTCCTTATGGAGTAACAGAGGGCGACAATGTTATTGATTATGATGAAATTCGTCGTTTGGCAATAGAGCATAAGCCGAAGCTTATTCTTGCGGGTGCAAGCGCATACCCAAGAACTATCAACTTTGAAAAATTCTCCGAAATAGCAAAAGAGGTTGGAGCATACTTTATGGTTGATATGGCTCATATCGCAGGTCTTGTTGCGGCAGGTCTTCATCCAAATCCCGTTCCTTATGCTGATTTTGTTACAACAACTACTCATAAGACTCTTCGCGGTCCAAGAGGCGGTTTGATTTTGTGTAAAGAAGAATATGCAAAGCAGATTAACAAGGCTCTTTTCCCTGGAATACAGGGCGGTCCTTTGATGCACGTTATTGCAGCTAAAGCAGTTTGCTTCAAAGAAGCTCTTTCTGATGAATTTAAGGCTTATCAGACTCAAATAGTTAAAAACGCAAAGGCTCTTTCAAAGGCTTTGGTTGCAGAGGGCTTCGACCTTGTTTCAGGCGGAACAGATAACCACTTAATGCTTGTTGATTTAACAAAAATGAATATAACAGGAAAAGAAGCTGAGCATTTGCTTGACGAAATAGGAATAACTGTTAACAAAAATGCAATTCCGTTTGATACGCAAAGTCCATTTATAACAAGCGGTATAAGAATTGGTACTCCTGCGGCAACATCAAGAGGCTTCAAAGAAGAGGATATGGTTGAAATTGCGGCTCTTATCAAGCTTACTGTAACAGATTTTGAAAACAAAGCTGATGAAATAAGGCAAAGAGTTGTTGCGCTTTGCAGCAAGCATCCTCTATATGAATAATATGAACAAATAATTTTGAAAGGAATAATTCGCTTGAAATGGCTAACTTAATATCAAGAAATGTTTGTGCAATATCAATCAGCCCCGCTATAGACAGAACGGCGTATATAAATGATTTTACTTTGGATAGGGTCAATCGGGTAGAAAGTTTTTTAGATGCCCCAGGCTCAAAGGGAATTAATATCGCCTTAAATCTTGCGGCGGCAGGCTTAAAAAGCACCTGTAGCGGATTTTTAGGCGGAAGCAGAAAGGGCTTTATTGAAAAATCACTTTCCGACTCAGGCGTTATTTGCGACTTTATCCCTGTTTCGTATGATGTCAGAATTAACACAAAAATCGTTGATTTAAAAAACGGTACACATACTGATATTAACTTCAAGGGCGGAAATCCAACAGACAATGAGGTTTCCCTTTTAAAGGAAAGAGTGAAGTCTCTTGCAAAGGCAAATGATTTTATTGCTATGAGCGGAGTTATATCAAGCCCTAACCTTCAAAATTTATATAGCGAATTAATTTTAGAAATAAATTCAAAGAAAACTAAGATTTGCGTTGACTGTTGCGGCGAGTCGCTAAGGCTTGCCGCTTCAGCAAAACCTTTTGCAATAAAGCCGAATTTATCCGAATTCAATGAAACATTTTCTTTGGACTGCAAAACAGACCAAGACGTTAAAAATGCCGCAATGAAGCTTTGCGAGAACGGTCCTGAAAATATTTTGGTTTCGCTCGACAAAGATGGTGCTGTTGCCGTATCTAAAAACAGAGCATATAAAATTCACAACTGCAAGGTTGATGTTTTAAATACCGTCGGGGCAGGCGATGCGTTTCTGAGCGGATTTATTTTCGCCTCCTCTCAGAATTTTGAATATATAGATTGTTTAAAATATGCGGCATCATTTGCCCATTTAGTAATTTCAACTCCTCCAGGAGAGAAACGGAGCTTGGAAGATTTTTCAAAATTTGTACCTCATATAAAAGTGGAGGAAATTTAATGAACGCATACGAATTTTATTCTAAGGCATATAAAATGCTTGACACTCTTACCCCTATACCAGCCGACTGCGGTAAGCTTTGCAATAAGGCTTGTTGCAGCGATACATTCAACGAAGAGAACAATGAAGCGGGAATGTATCTTTATCCGGGCGAGGAGGTTATGTTTGAGGGTGTGAGCGGTTTTAAAATATACCGCTCGGATTTTAAATACGAAAACAAATTTGCAAAGCTTGTTGTTTGCACAGAGCCTTGCAAAAGAGAATTGCGTCCTCTTTCTTGCAGAATTTTTCCTCTCATACCATATAAGAAGGAAAATTCTCCGATTACTACGCTTATTGACCCAAGGGCAAGGCGTATGTGTCCATTGGCAAAGACCTTTAAAATGGACGACTTTGATTTAAACTTCGTTCAAACAGTTTCCTACATATTTAAAGTATTGGTCAAAGAAAATCACGCCCGTTCCTTTATATGCGAGCAATCCTATTTGTTAGACGAATATTTTAATTTTTTATTATAATTTAAAAATTGCAGGCTATAAAAAGCAAGAAGAGCTTTGAGATTTTGAAAAAAATTTCAGAGCTTTTTTTATGCATTTTTATAATCGTATGATGCATTTTCAAATTTTGTTGACAAAACCTTAAAAAAGTATTATAATACGCTTATGGGTAATAAAAATGTTGACAAAGCAGATTTTTGTAGTTTGTATTACGGTAGAGTCAACAAATAAAAACAGAAAGAGGATTAGTTATGCCAATCACAGATTTTTTGGAGAGAAATTCCGTGCAGTACGGTAGTGAAACGGCGTTAGTTGAAATTAACCCTGAGGTTAAGGAAATTCGCAGAGTAACGTGGAAGGAGTACGAATTAATCGAATCGGGTTGCGCCGAAAATTACAGAAGAGAGATAACGTGGAGCGTGTTTGAGGAAAAGGCAAATCGTTGTGCAAACTTGCTTTTAAGCCGAGGAATTAAAAAGGGCGACAGAGTTGCAATTTTGCTTATGAATAGTCTTGAATGGCTTCCTACATACTTTGGTGTATTAAAAACAGGAGCGCTTGCCGTTCCTTTAAATTACAGATATTCGTCAGACGAAATTGCTTATTGTGTAGATTTGGCGGATGTTGACGTTTTAATCTTCGGCTCAGAGTTTATAGGCAGAGTTGAGGAAATATGCGATAAAATGCCAAAGGTTAAAATTTTATTCTATGTCGGCGACAATTGCCCGACATTTGCAGAAAACCTTTTGCATCTTGCGGCTAATTTTTCAAGCATTAAGCCCGATATAAAAATATCGGATGAAGATGATGCGGCAATATATTTTTCAAGCGGAACAACAGGCTTTCCGAAAGCAATCCTGCACAATCACAAAAGCTTGGTTCATTCGTGCAAGGTTGAACAAAATCACCATGGTCAGACTCATGACGATGTTTTCTTATGCATTCCGCCTCTTTATCACACAGGCGCAAAAATGCACTGGTTTGGAAGCCTTATATCGGGCGGAAAGGCTGTTTTGCTTAAGGGCGTACGCCCCGAGAGCATCATAAGCGCGGTATCAAGTGAGGGCTGCTCAATAGTGTGGTTGCTCGTTCCGTGGGCACAGGATATTTTAGATGCTATAGACAGAGGCGAAATTGATATTTCAAAATACGATTTATCAAAATGGCGTTTGATGCACATAGGTGCTCAGCCTGTTCCAACAAGCCTTATCAAGCGTTGGAAGGCTATTTTCCCTCATCATCAGTACGATACGAACTACGGACTTAGCGAGTCAATTGGACCAGGATGCGTTCATTTGGGCGTTGAAAATATTCATAAGGTTGGAGCAATCGGCGTTGCGGGCTACAACTGGGAAGTCAAAATTATTGATGAAAGCGGGAATACTGTTAAGCAAGGCGACGTTGGCGAGCTTGCGGTTAAAGGTCCCGGCGTTATGAAATGTTATTATAAAGACGAGGCGGCAACGGCTGCCGTTTTGCACGACGGATGGCTTTATACGGGTGATATGGCAATGCAGGACGAGGATGGCTTTATATATCTCGTTGACAGAAAGAAGGACGTTATAATTTCGGGCGGAGAAAATTTATATCCCGTTCAGATTGAAGATTTTATTCGTTCAAATGTAAATATTAAAGACGTTGCCGTTATTGGATTGCCTGATGAAAGGCTCGGCGAAATTGCGGCGGCAATTGTTGAAGTAAAAGAAGGATGCTCACTTACTGAGGAAGAATTAAACGAGTTCTGCTTGGCTCTTCCAAGGTACAAACGTCCTCACAAGATAATATTTGCAGAGGTGCCTCGTAATCCGACAGGCAAAATTGAAAAACCGAAGCTTCGTGAAAAATATTGTCATGGAAGCCTGGTTGAAAGTCAATTCAAAAGGTAATAACTGCATTAAAACGGCGAAGATGTTGCAAAAAAAGCTATACATCTTCGCTTTTTTGTTGAAAATAACAATTGCATACTATGTCTAATAAAAAGTTTTAAAAAAAAAGAAAAAAAGGCTTGACATTTTTGCAGAATTAATGTAGAATAGTAAAGGTGTAAAGCATTTTGCTTTACAGATATAAAACACCGCACAGTTGTTTTGTGCCCGAATGTGCGGCGATAGGAGTGTATATTATTGAGCAGTAACAAAAATTTGGGCATGGGTGTTCTTTTAGATTTTTATTCAGGTCTTTTAACAGATAAACAGGCTTACAGCCTTGAGCTTTATTATAACCAGGATTTTTCTTTGTCAGAAATTGCCGAAAATATGAATGTTACAAGGCAAGGTGCGAGGGACAGTATAAAGCGTGGCGAAAAGCAACTCGAGGAGTTTGAAAAAAAGCTTCATCTCTGCGAAAAATTCGGAGAAATAACGGCTATTTGCGAAATGATAAAGAAAAGTGTTCTTTCAAGAAAAAGTGATAACATATCTGAAAAAGAAGAGAACTCTATTGAGGAAATACTTTTCGGAATTGAAAAGATAGAAAATATTATTTAATTGATTTAAAGGAGTTTATATAGATGGCATTTGAAGGTTTAGGAGAAAAACTGCAAAATGTGTTCAAAAAGCTCAAGGGCAAGGGAAGAGTTTCCGAGGCAGACGTCAAGGAAGCGATGCGAGAGGTTAAGGTTGCTCTTTTGGAGGCAGACGTTAACTTTAAGGTTGTTCGCGAGTTTGTAAAAACTGTATCGGAAAAGGCTGTTGGTGCTGATGTTTTAGAAAGCCTGACACCGGGTCAGCAGATTATCAAAATAGTAAATGATGAGCTGACAACTCTAATGGGGCAAACGCAGGCAAGAATTAATTTTTCAAACAATCCCCCAACGGTTATGATGCTTTGCGGTCTGCAGGGTGCGGGAAAAACAACAACCTGCGGCAAGCTTGGCGGACTTGTAAGAAAGCAATTTGACAAAAGGCCTTTGCTTGTAGCTTGCGACGTTTATCGTCCTGCGGCGATAAAACAGCTTCAAGTTGTAGGCGGTCAGTTGGATATTGCAGTTTTTGCAGACGAAGGAAACCAAAATCCTGTTGATATTGCAAAAAAAGCAGTTGAGCACGCTAAAAAGCATGGTAACGACCCCGTTATTATTGATACGGCAGGTCGACTTCATATAAACGACGAGCTTATGGAAGAATTGGAAAATATTAAAGCTGAGGTTAAGCCCTCGGATATTTTGCTCGTTGTTGACTCAATGACAGGTCAGGATGCGGTAAACGTTGCAGAAAGCTTTAATGGAAGGCTTGGAATAGACGGCGTTATTTTGACAAAGCTCGACGGCGATACAAGGGGCGGTGCCGCTCTTTCTGTCCGTCAGGTAACAGGAAAGCCAATAAAATTTGTTGGTATGGGTGAAAAGCTAAATGAGCTTGAGCCTTTCTACCCTGATAGAATGGCATCAAGAATTTTAGGTATGGGCGATGTTTTAACGCTCATTGATAAGGCACAAGAAGCATTTGATGAAAAAGAAGCCGCAAAGCTTGAGCAAAAGCTTTCAAAGGGTGAAATGGATTTGGAAGACTTTTTGCAGCAGCTTCAGCAAATTAAAAAAATGGGTCCTTTGGAGAATGTTTTAAAAATGCTTCCGGGCGTTGGCTCAAAGCTTCCGTCGGATGTTGAAATAGATGGCAAGCAGCTTGCAAAGCCTGAGGCAATAATTCGCTCAATGACTCCTGCAGAAAGAAGAAAGCCCGACATTATTAACGCAAGCCGCAAAATAAGAATTGCAAATGGCGCGGGCGTTAAGGTGCAAGATGTTAATGCTCTCTTGAAGCAGTTTGACCAGATGCGTGGAATGGTTAAAAAGTTTACTTCGCCAGGCGGAAAGAAAAAGCTTAAAAGAATGAAATTTCCTTTTTAAAATGATTTAACATAAGCTGTTTTGCTTATATTAAATATATTAAACAAACGTATGAATATTTATAATCATACATTCAAAAAAATTTTGGAGGTGAAACAAATGGCAGTAAAAATGAGATTAAAGAGAATGGGTGCTAAGAAAAATCCTTTCTATAGAGTTGTTGTTGCTGATTCGAGATATCCTAGAGATGGTAGATTTATCGAGGAAATCGGTACTTACAATCCTATGACAGAGCCTGCTACAGTTAAATTAGACGCTGAGCTTGCAAAGAAATGGATAGAAAACGGCGCTCAGCCTACTGATACAGTTAAAGGACTTCTTAAAAAAGCAAAAATTCTTTAATTGTGGGAAGGAAGGTTTAAACCATGAAAGAAGTTTTAGAAACTTTGGCAAAATCCCTTGTTGATAATCCCGATGCTGTAGATGTTACAGTTATTGAAAATGACGATAAAACTATTTTGGAGCTTCGTGTTGCAGATGGTGATATGGGAAAAGTTATCGGAAAGCAAGGCAGAATTGCAAAGGCAATCAGAACTGTTGTTAAAGCGGCTGCAAGCCGTGAAAACAAACGTGCTATTGTTGAAATTATCGGCTAAAGCATAGAGGGGACGTGTATATTTATATGCGTCCCCTTTATATCAGGAGGATTTTTTATGAGAAACAAAAAATTGCAGGTTGGAGAAATCGTTAATACTCACGGACTACGCGGCGAAGTCAAAATTGTTGCGTGGACAGATTATCCTGAGGTTTTTGAGGACTTTGACCATGTTTATATATATAAAACAGATAAAAAACTTCAAATATCAAATATAAAATATCAAAAAAGTACCGTTATATGCAAATTCAAAGAAATAAATGATATAAACGATGCTGAGGCATACAAGGGCAGTGTTTTATATGTTACTCGTGAACAGCTCGGCGAGCCCGAAGAGGGTTATTATATTTGCGACTTAATCGGCTTAAAGGTCATAACAGATGAAAATTCTGTTTTAGGAACAATAAAAGATGTTATTTCTACGGGAAAATGTAACGATTGCTACGTTGTTGAACCAACAGACGGCGGAAAAGACATTTTACTTCCCGTTATTGACGAGGTTATTTTAGATGTTGATATAGACAAAGAAATATGCAAAGTGCATATTATTGAGGGGTTGCTTGATTAATGAAATTTGATGTTTTAACTTTGTTTCCGTCGATGTTTGAGGCGGTTTTGGGCGATAGCATAATCGGGCGCGCCCAAAAAAGCGGGCTTCTCGATTTGAATTTCGTTCAAATCCGTTCCTTTGCAAATAATAAGCACAAAAGTGTCGACGATTATCCTTATGGTGGCGGCGAGGGAATGCTTATGTCGCCGCAACCTGTTTACGATGCGTACAGAAGCGTTGCAGACGGACTTTCATATAAACCGCTTACAATTTATATGTCGCCAAAGGGCAAGGTTTTTAATCAATCGCTTGCCGTTGAGCTTTTGGAAAATGAATATAAGCATATTGTTTTAATCTGCGGACATTACGAAGGTCTTGACCAAAGAGTTATAGACGAAATTGTTGATATGGAGATTTCTATTGGCGATTTTGTTTTAACAGGCGGAGAAATTCCCGCTATGGCAGTTATTGATACTGTTGCACGAATGGTTGACGGCGTTTTGGCAGGCGAAGAAAGCTATAAAAAGGAGTCGCACTTTAATTCGCTTTTGGAACATCCTCAGTATACCAGACCTTATTGCTTTATGGGTAAAACCGTGCCTGAGGTTTTACTTTCGGGGCATCATAAAAATATTGAAGCTTATAAAAGGTATGAGTCATTAAAAGAAACATATTTAAAGCGTCCCGATATGCTTGAAAACGCAAAATTAGATAAAACAGATTTAAAATATTTGGAAAAAATAAAGGCTGAAGAAAAGTTATAATCGACAGTTTCTTACAAGGAGCTGAATTTACAATTAATGCTATGGCGTAATATACATCTTAATGCCTGTTTTGTCGAATTTTGTTATGCATAATTTATAAACTTGTTTTTTTTTAAAAAATTACGCAACTTTTTGCAGCTTGAAAAAGTATTATATACAGAAAGGCTTTGAGATACTTTTAATCAAAGCATAAAGTAATACAATTGAAAAGGAGTTTTAAAATGAAAAAAATTATCACACTTTTACTTATTGGAGCAATGGCTACTTCCTTTGCGGCATGCAAGGATAATAAGCCTGAAGAAAAGAAAAAGCCCGTAACTCAAACAGAGGAAAAGGCAGACGAGAACAAAAACGAGGAAGAATCAAAAGAGAATGAGGTTTCAGAAGGCGAAGAAGCAACTTTAGAAGATGAAGCTCAAAGTGAGCAAAAGCCGGCTGAGGACGATAAGAAACCCGCTGACGACAAAAATTCTCAGGCATCACAAAAGCCAACTGAGCAAAAGCCTCAGGCTACGCAAAAACCTGCTGAGAGCAAGCCTACCGAAACGCAGAAGCCTGCAGAAACGCAAAAGCCGGCTGAAAATAAGCCTCAGGCAACACCTAAGCCCGAACAGCCTGCTGCAAAGAAAACAGCAGACGACCTTATTAATTATATGAATATTATAACAAAGGGTGCAACAGACCACATCAAAGCGGTTGACAACGTTCCTTTAGATGAATCTATGTTTTCATATTTTGCATTCACAAATTATATCGACGGCGCAGTTGCAGTAGCAAACGAATCAATGATAGGCTCTCAGGCTCATAGCGTTGTTTTGATTTGGTTGCCTAACCAGTCTGATGTTGCAAAGGTTGCGGCAGATGTCAAAAAGAATATGGACCCAAGAAAATGGATTTGCGTTGAAGCTGAAAAATCTTATGTTAAAACAAAGGGCAACTACGTTCTTCTTGTTATGACAAGCGAAGACGCCGCAAACAAAATTGAATCAAATTTCAATAGTTTTCCACTTTAATTTAAAAGGTATTTAATTGATTTCAATCGGGGCTGTGCCTAAAAAGACACAGTCCCAAAATTTTAAAGTCGAAATTGACGAAAGGGGATGCGTATGCTTTTTTCAAGTATTACATTTTTATACTTTTTCTTGCCTCTTGTTCTTTTGATTTATTTTATAGTTCCTAAAAAGCTAAAAAATATCGTTCTTTTGGGTGCAAGTCTCTTGTTCTACTTTTTTGGTGAACCTGTTTATACCTTGATACTTCTTATATCCTCAATTTCTGATTATTTTCATAGCTTATATATCGAAAATCACAGAGGACAAAAAAGTGCAAAAGCAGCGCTTATATCTTCTATATTCATAAATTTGGCATTGCTTGGATTTTTCAAATATATAGACTTTTTTATTGGAAATATAAATTTAATTTTTAAAACTGCAATACCTCTTTTAAATGTTCCTCTTCCGATTGGAATAAGCTTTTTCACATTTCAGACAATGAGCTATACGATAGACGTTTACAGAGGCAATGCGAAGGCTCAAAAAAATTTTGCAACCTTTGCAACCTTTGTTTGCCTTTTCCCTCAGCTTATTGCAGGTCCTATCGTAAGATATACGGATGTTGCGGCGGAGCTTGATAACAGAAAAACAACCCTGAGCAATTTCTCAAACGGCGTTTTAAGGTTTGCCATAGGAATTGGAAAAAAGGTTATTTTAGCAAATGCGTTAGGCGAGCTATGCGTTATATTCAGGGATAGCTCTGCGCCCTCTGTTCTATTTTATTGGATGTATGCTGTTGCTTTTTGCTTGCAGATTTACTTCGATTTTTCAGGTTATTCCGACATGGCAATAGGAATGGGGCATATGTTTGGATTTAAATTTCCCGAAAACTTCAACTATCCTTTCATTTCAAAATCAATAACTGAATTCTGGCGCAGATGGCATATGACTCTTGGAACATGGTTTCGTGATTATGTATACATTCCTATGGGCGGAAACAGAGTTTCAACGCTGAAATTTATAAGAAATATCTTCGTCGTATGGGGGCTTACGGGCTTTTGGCACGGTGCAGAGTGGAATTTTGTAATTTGGGGATTATATTTTGGTATCTTCCTTCTTTTAGAAAAATTCTTTCTTAAAAAAATATTGGAAAAGCTTCCGAAAATCATTTCCCATATCTACGTTCTTTTTCTTATAATAATAAGCTTTGTAATCTTTAATGCGCCTTCGCTTCCTGCAATATGGACCGACGTTAAAGGATTGCTTGCTTGCCTTGATATACCTTTAGTAAGCGGCGAGGACGTATACTATTTAAAAAGCTACGCTATAACATTTATCGCTGCAATAATAGGCGCAACCCCGCTTGTAAAAATGGCGGTTGTTCGTATGCAGAACAACAAAATTTTCTCGAATGTTATAAGCATTGCAGAGCCTGTTTTTGTTGGTTGGATTTTGCTTGTTGTTACAGGTTATTTAATAGACGGCTCATTCAATCCGTTTTTATATTTTAGATTTTAATTAAAAGGAAGGGGTACGATTAATTTGAAAAAGATAAAAAATATTTTAGTTGTTTTTGTTTTCGTTTCCATTCTGTTCGGTTTTGGAACATCGCATTTCCTCGTTCCTGATAAGGATGTTTCCATAGCCGAAAGGCGAAAGCTTATCGAGCTTCCTGTTTTTTCGCCTACAACTGTTATGGCAGGAGATTATATGAGCGGGCTTGAAAGCTATTTTTTAGACCATTTTCCGCTTCGTGATAAATTCAGAACGCTTAAAGCCAATATGATTTTTGACGTTTTAAAGCAGATGGATAACAACGGAATTTATGTTATCGACGATAGCGTTTACAAAAGCGAGAAAAAGCTGAGTATGGACGAAATCAAAATGGCAACAAATAAAATAAATTGGATATATAATCAATATTTGCAAGGGATGAACGTATCTTATAGTATCGTTCCTGACAAAAACTATTTTGTGCCAAAGGATAAGGGTTATCCCGAATTTGATTACGATTCCCTTTTAAATACTGTTAAGAGCGACCTTTCAAATATGAACTATATCGATATTTTCGATTGCCTGACGATTGATGATTACTATAGAACAGACCCGCATTGGAAGCAGGAAAATTTGGGAAAGGTTGTTTCAAAATTAACCGTAGGGCTTGGCTGCAGTGAATTTAATTATGATTTCGCAAGCTACAAGAAAAATACCCTCTATCCGTTTTACGGCGCATATATGGGGCAATCTGCCCTTCCCGTTAAGGCGGACGAGCTTGTATATTTAACAAGCCCAACTATAGACAATGTTACTGTCTGGAATTTTGAAACAGAAGAAACAAAGGGCGTTTATGCCGTTGATAAATTTACGGGAATGGATGCATACGACGTATTTATGCATGGTGCGGCGGCAATGCTTGTTGCAGAAAATCCAAACGCAAAAACAGACAAGGAGCTTATAATTTTCAGGGATTCCTTCGGAAGCAGTCTTGCCCCATTACTCTTAGAAAATTATTCAAAGGTTACTCTTTTGGATATTAGATACTTCGCAAGCCCGATACTGGGAAGATTTGTTGAATTTAACAATCAGGACGTTCTGTTTTTATACTCAACATCAATTCTGAACAGCGGCTCAATTTTAAAATAGGAAATAATCAGGTTATAAAAAAATCCCGCGACACTATCATTTTTTGTCGCGGTATTTTTATCAGCTTGCAAATAATAATTATTGTTTGTGA
>JAZNSA010000141.1:0-8360 GCA_045590935.1 Clostridia bacterium
CGATAGGGGAGTAAGGCTTGTTAAGCTTGTTGACAGAACGTTTAATGCAGATGAGGAAAGAACAAATAAAATTTTAAATTTTATTTTGAATGAAACGGAAAATACTTGCTTCCATTTTGAGATTTCGGCGCATATTTTAAAGGAAAGTACGATTGAAATTTTAAGAAAAATGCCTAAAGGGAAGGTTCAGCTTGAAATAGGAGTACAATCTACAAACGAAAAAACGATTGCGGCGATAAATCGAAAAACGGATTTTGAAAAGCTTAGAAAAAATGTTTTAAAGCTTAAGGAAAATAAAAATATTCACATACACCTAGACCTTATTGCGGGCTTGCCGTACGAGGATTTAAAAAGTTTTCAAAAGTCGTTTGATGACGTTTTCAAAATTCGTTGTGATATGCTTCAGCTTGGATTTTTAAAGCTTTTAAAGGGTGCAAGAATAAGAAATGAGGAAGAAATTCATAAATATGTATATTCCCCGTATCCGCCCTATGAGGTCATAGAAAATAAATATATTTCCTATGATGAAATACTGATGCTGAAGGGCGTATGTATGGTGCTTGAAAGGTACTATAACAGCGGAGTGTTTGAAAATTCGCTTGAATACGCTTTGAAAAATTATAAAAGTGCGTACGAGTTTTTTTATGAGTTTTATGTTTTTTATAAAAACGGACAGTATGATGAAATAAGCGTAAGCCGAAAAAGACTTTATGATATATTTTATGATTTTTGGATAAGTAAAAATAAAGATGATGCTTTGTTTTGCGATTTGCTTTTGTTTGATTATTATAAAAATAATAAAGGCGCATCGGTGCCTTGTTGGGCATTGGATTTCGGAAGCAAGGATTTTATGAAAAAAACCTCGGAATATATTATTCAAAACAGAGATATTATTCATATAAGCCTAAGAAATGAAAAGCTTTCGGATATATTAAAGCATATAAGAATTTATCCGTTTTCTCATAGGGTTTTAACGGATAGAAAAAAGAAAAAAACGGCAATTCTGTTTGATTATTTAAACGATGTTCAAGCCGAAATTGATATGGAATAAGAAATGTAAGAAAGAGGTTTGCTGAATAGGATAAAATTCCGAAGCAAACCGCTTTTTTGTTTTATTTAAAGAGTTACGCCGTCTTTGAATATAGCTTTCCCTATAACCGTTTTCTTCGTTTTTGCAAGGCTCGCCGCTTGCAACCTTCAAAACGAAATCGCCCGCAGATACATGATAAATATCACCATTTATATAGTCCTTTATCATTGTCAAGCACCGCACCTTTCAGATGTTCTTGTTTCATTTTATCACAAATAAGTAAAAAATGAGGTTGCAGCTCACAAGAGTGATGAAGCAACCTCATTTTTTAGTTCATTCTGAAAACAAGCTTACAAATTCCTTTTAGTGCCTTAGGAACAACAATAACTTTAACCTTCATTGAAACGCACCTCCGATAAATTAATGTTTAAAGCAGCAGCACATACATAAAATAACAATAACAACTGCTTCAATTCCTGCAACAAACTGACCGGGGAGAAGAAGTCCAAGTAAAATTCCAATTCCGCCTGCTGATGTTATCCACATAATTTTCCTGCTAAAACATTTCACTTAAACCCTCTCCTTCCTTTTGCTTTAATATATGCAAGCTAAAAGAAATGTGTTACTGAAAAATCGATGTAAAATTCATAATTAAAAAATGCAAAGATATAAATTGAACCAACCGCCCAATCGTTAGATTTTTAAACTAGCCTTGGGGGTCGGTTCAATGTCTTTGCATTTTATGTATAATAAATATCCGAATTTATCAATTTATTTCTTTTCTATAACTCTCTTAACAGCATCAACGATATGTTTTGCGCTAAGCTCATAATGCTCTAAAAGTTCCTCAGGAACGCCCGACGAACCAAAAACATCCTTAACGCCGACAATCTCAACAGGGGTTGGGAAGTCCTTACTAAGAACTTCGCATACTGCACTTCCAAGACCGCCGATTACATTATGCTCCTCAACGCAAACAACCGCACCTGTCTTTTTTGCGCTTTCTATGATAAGCTCACTGTCTATAGGCTTAATAGATGCCATATCAACAAGGCGAACGCTTATATTTTCTTCTTTTAACATTGCACAAGCTTTAACCGCCTCGTGCAAAAGCAAGCCCGCACCAATAATTGTTACGTCGCTTCCTTCGTTTAAAATCTTTCCCTTTCCAATTTCAAACTTATAGTCGCCCTCATCAAAAAGAATAGGCATAGCAAGTCTGCATAAGCGAAGATAAACAGGACCGTCATAGTTCATTATTGCACGAACAGCCGCTTTTGTTTCAACGCCGTCAGCAGGAGAAATAACGCACATTCCAGGTATCGCACGCATAAGCGCAACGTCCTCTAAACACTGATGCGTTGCTCCGTCTTCGCCAACGCTTATTCCCGCGTGAGTTCCAACAACGGTAACATTAAGTCCCGGATAGCAAATAGCGTTTCTGACCTGTTCATACGCTCTTCCGCTTGCGAACATCGCAAAGCTTGCCGCAAAAACCTTTTTTCCGCAGCTTGCTATTCCCGCTGCCGTTGACATCATATTTGCCTCTGCGATACCGCAGTTTATATGTCTGTCGGGATATTTTTCTGCAAACAGATTTGTCATAGTTGATTTGCTCAAATCCGCATCCATAACAATAATATTTTCATTGCTTCCAAGCTCAGCCAATTCCTGACCAAACGCCAATCTAGTTGCAATTTTATCTGCCATTATGCTCTAACCCCCAATTCTTCAAGCTTTTTATCAAGCTCATCCATAGCCGTATTATAATCGTTATCCTTTGGCGCTACCCCGTGCCAGCTTGCCTGATTTTCCATAAACGAAACGCCCTTACCCTTAACAGTTTTGCAAACGATACAAGTAGGCTTCCCCTTAACTGTTTTTGCTTCCTCTACTGCCTTTGCAATTTGCTCATAATTATGACCGTCGATTTCTATAACGTGCCATCCGAATGCCGCATACTTTTCGCCTATCGGCATAGGGTTCATAACCTCTCTTACATCACCATCAATCTGCAAACAGTTATTGTCTGCAAAAAGAGTTAAATTGTCGAGCTTGTAGTGAGCGGCGAACATAGCCGCTTCCCATACCTGACCTTCTTCAAGCTCACCATCACCCGTTGCAGTATAAACTCTATAGTCCTTATTTGAAAGCTTTGCCGCAAGAGCCATACCATTTGCCGCTGACACGCCTTGTCCTAATGAGCCTGTTGACATATCAACCCCGGGAATGCCTTTCATATCAGGGTGTCCCTGCAAAAAATGACCTAACTTTCTTAAGCTTGCAACCTCAGCGGGGGCAAAATATCCCCTCTCTGCCAACACGCTGTAAAGAGCAGGTGCACAGTGTCCCTTTGAAAGAACAAACCTATCTCTGTCGGGGTCCGACGGATTTTTGGGGTCAATGTTCATTACCTCGAAATACAACGTTACCAAAACGTCCATTATTGAGAGCGAGCCACCGGGATGTCCCGATTTCGCATTATAAATACCTGTTATTGCATTTTTTCGAGCCTTTGTTGCTACTATGGACAACTCTTTTATTTTGCTTGCATCCATTTTTTACTTTCTCCTCCCACTTTTTTCAAGTTGATTTCAAATCAACTGTTTATATAAAATTTTAATTAACTGCCTCATGCACCGCGTTAAATGAAATATTCATAAGCTCCGAGAGCCTGTCCGCCTCGCCACCCAAATATAAATATCCCATAAGAGCCTCAAATCCCGTTGCAACACGATACTCTGTCAAATCTGCATTTTTCGGGACTGTAGGCGATTTGGCGTTTCTGCCTCTTTTGTATATTTCCATCTCTTTAGGCGTTAAAAGCTTTTCAATTTCATACATACTTTTCGCCTGTGCCCTTGCACACACGAAGCCAATTGCCATTTTGTGAAGCTTGCTTGCGGGAAGATTGCCCGCCTCAGTAAGCTTAGTCCTGACGAAAAGCTCATAAACCCCATCGCCGACAAATGCAAGGGTGAGCGGCGAATATAGAGACGGCTTTTCAATTGTATTTTCAGGCGTATATGCCAATTTTATCACCCTTTTTCATTTTATTTTCTGTGCCACTTAACGCCTTCTCTTGTATCCTCTAAAACAATATCCATACTTTCAAGCTGCGCACGAATTTCGTCAGCAAGAGCAAAGTTTTTATCCTTTCTTGCCTGAGTTCTTTTTGAAATTAATTCCTCAATTTCGCTATCAAGATTGTCATCTTTTTCCTTTGAAAGTATTCCTAAAACAGAACCCAACTCACAGAGCTTGTCGTGTGCAAATTTAAGCTCGCCCAAGCCAACCTTGCCGTCAGCAACCTTAACATTTATTGCCTTAACCATATCAAATAGCGCCGCAGTTGCGCCCGCCGTATTAATATCGTCGTTCATTGCATCTTCAAATGCAGCTATGCATTTTAAAACATCTTCACGAAGCCCTGTTTCGCTTGCATCCTTTGCATTTTCGATTAAATATAAAAGATTGTCTTTGCAGTTATATAATCTTTCAAGACCTGACTTCGCTTGCTCTAACAAATCCTTAGAAAAGTTTATAGGGCTTCTGTAATGAGCGGAAAGCATAAAGAAACGAACAACCTCATAATCAAAGTCCTTAACTATATCACGAACAGTAAAGAAGTTTCCTTTTGATTTGCTCATCTTAACGTTATCTATATTTATATAACCATTGTGCACCCAATAATTAGCGAAGGTCTGTCCGTTTGCGGCTTCACTTTGTGCAATTTCGTTTTCGTGGTGCGGGAAAATAAGGTCCTGACCACCTGCGTGTATATCTATTGTTTTGCCGAGATACTTTGTTGCCATTGCAGAGCATTCGATATGCCAACCGGGACGACCTAAGCCCCAAGGGCTTTCCCAAGCGGGCTCACCAGGCTTTTGAGCCTTCCACAAAGCAAAATCCATAGGGTCTCTTTTTCTTTCATCAATATTAATTCTTGCACCTGCTTCAAGGTCCTCAAGAGGCTGATGGCTAAGCTTTCCATATTCTTTAAACGCCTTTGTTGCGTAGTACACATCGCCATCTACACTATACGCATAGCCACCCTCGATAAGCTTTTCAATAAGCTCAATTATTGCGTCGATATTTTCTGTTGCCCTTGGGTGAACAGTAGCCTTCTTTATTCCAAGCCCTTTTGCGTCAACATAATACTCTTCAATAAATCTGTCGGCAAGCTGTTTAACTGTTATTTCCTCTTTGTTTGCACGATTAATCATTTTGTCATCGATATCAGTAAAGTTCTGGACAAACTCTACCTTGTATCCGCTATACTCAAAAAATCTGCGAAGCGTATCAAAAACGATAAACGGCCTTGCGTTGCCGATGTGGAAAAAATCGTAAACAGTAGGTCCGCAAGCGTACATTTTAACAACGTTCGGCTCTATAGTTTTAAATTCTTCCTTTTGCCTTGTTAAAGAATTAAATAGTTTCATTCTTTTAACCATTCCTTTCTAAATGACTATATATAAAATATAAAAAACATAAAAACTATTTTTTAATTTCCTCTATTTGTTTTTCAAGCCTTTCAATTTTACCGAGAAGCTTGCAAAGCTCCATGCTGACAGGGTCGGGAATATGAACCTGGTCAAGCTCTTTAATTTTTACGTTCCCTCTTTTTACAATTCTTGCGGGAACACCGACACAAGTTGAGTTTGGCTCAACTTCTGACAAAACAACTGCGTTTGCGGCAATTTTTGAATTGTCGCCAACTTTAAACGGACCTAAAACCTTTGCTCCCGCACCAACCATAACATTGTTTCCGAGAGTAGGATGCCTTTTTCCCGTATCTTTTCCTGTTCCGCCCAAGGTTACGCCCTGATAAATAGTACAATTATCGCCAATTTCCGCCGTTTCACCAATAACAACACCCGTTCCATGGTCAATGAAAAGCCCTTTGCCTATTGTTGCGCCGGGATGAATTTCAATTCCCGTAAAAAACTTTGCCGTTTGCGAAACGTGCCTTGCTATAAATTTCATATTGTGCCTGAAAAACCAATTTGCAACTCTGTAGTACATAACGGCGTGCAAGCCTGTATAGAGCAAGAAGACTTCAACGCCGTTTCTTGCAGCGGGGTCTCTTTCAAGTATGGATTTTATATCATATCTGAGATTTTTAAACACTAATAAATTTCAACTCCTTCTATATCAGATATCGTCTCCGTCTATAATGATATCGGAAATTTGCTTTTCCTCAAGCTTTGCCTTAACATCTTTTCTTAAAATCTTATAAATAACTGAAGCCGTTGGCACAGAAAGAATCATTCCGACCATTCCGCCTGCGGCACTTCCTATTAAAACAGACAAAAGCACCCAGATTGCAGGCAAACCGATAGTATCACCTATAACCTTAGGGTATATTACATTCGACTCGAGCTGCTGAATAATAACTGCCATAATAACAAAAACCAATGCGCTGTCAATTCCGCTAACCATTAAAACAATAATAAGCGACGGAACTGCCGCTATAATAGGTCCGAAAACAGGAATTATTCCGCCTATACCCATAAGTATTGAAATAAGTGCGGGGTACGGCAACTTTGCAATGCTTGTTGCAATAAAATAAAGTGAAGCAAGGATAAGCGTTTCGGTAAGCTGCCCAACGGTAAATTTAGTAAAAGTATCACGAACAACTAAAGCAGTTTTTCTTATCTTCGTTGCAACGTCTTTTCTTAAATATGCATACATTGTTCTTTTGGTGTGTCTTAATATGCGTTCCTTACCAAAAAGAAGATATAGAGCAAATATAGCCGCCATAACCAAATTGAAAATTGCACTTGTTAAACCTATCGTCCAATTTATTATGTTCGGAGAGATGCTTGCAACGGTTGTTCCCATTTTTTCAATCATCGTAACCCAATTTATTTTTTCAATTTGTTGCGATAAAAATCCGTTTGAAAAATTTTGCGTTATAGAGCTTATAATACTTTGAAGATGATTTGCATAAACAGATGCGTTTTTCGCAAAATCCGATACGCATTCTGCCACTTCACGGTATATAAAGCTGCCGATGGTTGAAAAAACCAAATATACGATTATGAGCGTCAGAGAAAAGCTGAGCGGCCTTTTAAGCTTTTTTAAAACAGAGCCGAGCTTACCATTTTTTTTGTCCATAAACGAAAAAACTTTTTTCTCAAAGAACATCATTGGTATATTAAAGAGAAATGCAATTGCGAAGCCTACCAAAAACGGAGATATAATCTGTATAAGGTCGGACAAAAGCTTGATTGTTTCCGACAAGTTCAATGCAACAATCAAAGTCAATGCGCTTATTACAAAAAACCAAACGCCCCTTTTTGAAAAATTTTCTTTTCGCATCTTTTAATCACAATCCTTCAATAACAATTAAGTATAAAAAACAACAATATTATTATAGCTTAATTTTTTAAAAAAGTCTACATTTTTTTGCAAGTAAAGCGAATTTTTTTAAAAACTTTTTTTCGTTGACAATCAATTTGTTATATGTTACTATTATTTTGACAAAAATTAGAGATTTCTTTTGGCAATGTATCTTTTAACAATTTGAAAGGGGCAGAGGTTGGTTATGAATATTTTGGTTTGCGTTAATCAAGCAACGGAAACGTTTAAATCTTTTTTTGATGATGAGGTAATACAAAAATTAAATTCAATCGGAAATGACAAAAGGATAAAAATTACTAAACAATCGTAATATAGTTTTGATATGTTTATGAAAAATACATATTGCATTTTTATGCAAAAAGATGTATAATTATACCAACTTAGAAAAAACAGAAAAAGAGAAGGAGTTGATTTTAATGATAAAAGTAGCAGTTTTAGGTGCAACGGGATATGCAGGAATTGAGCTTGTGCGCTTGCTTTCGGCTCATCCTGAGGTAGAAATAAAAATCTTGGTTTCTCAGAGCTTTGCGGGTAAAAAAATCAGCGAGATTTATCCGAATTTTAACGGAGTTTTGGATATTGAGTGTGAGGAGCTTGATGTTGATAAGGTTATAGCTGAGTGCGATGTAGTGTTTACGGCACTTCCTCACGGGGCATCCAAAGAGGTTATTCCAAAGCTTTATAACGGCGGAATAAAGGTTATTGATTTAAGCGGCGATTTCAGATACGATGACCCCGCAGTTTATGAAAAGTGGTACGGAGAGCCTCATTCGGACGTTGAGCTTTTAAAGAAGGCGGTTTATGGTCTTCCTGAGCTTCACAGAGAGAAAATTAAAACAACCAAATTGGTAGGCAATCCTGGTTGCTATACAACCTGTTCAATTCTTGGGCTTGCGCCGCTTGTTAAGGAAGGACTTGTTGATTTGAAAAATATAATTATAGATGCTAAATCAGGCGTTACAGG
>JAZNSA010000142.1:0-3387 GCA_045590935.1 Clostridia bacterium
AACAAAAGAGAAGTTGTTAATCTTTATTTTCTTGATTCAACTCTCTCAAAGCTTATAAAAGAAGAGCATAAGGTTGATATAAGCAATGGCGACAGATTATATAACATAGTTTCCCTTTTGATTAAAGGCCCTGAAAATATAATGGAAAATAAAAGAGCAATTCCCGAAAATACGAGAATTTTATCTCTTACAAGAAAAGGCAGTCTTGCAACTGTTGATTTTTCTTCGGAATTTAAATCAGGCGGTGCGGCTAATGATATGCTTGCCGCATTTACCGTTGTATATTCCCTATGCGATTTTGACGGAATTGAGCAAGTCAGCGTTTTTGTTGATGGCGAGCCGCTTGTAGGAACAGATAAAAAAGCGCTTGGTGCATTAAAAAAGGATGATATAGTAAACGAAGGCGATGAAATAAAAAAGCAAAACACTGTTGAGCTGGCACTCTATTTTCCAAACTCGGACTACACCAGCCTTGTTAAGGAAACAAGAAAAGTTGCGTTAAATGACAACATTTCAAAAGCACAGCTTATTATAAATGAGCTCATGCTCAATTCTGCAGACGGAACTCATTTCACTTTGATTCCGAAAAATGCAAAGCTTTTATCTGTAGAAACAAAAAATTACACTTGCTTTGTTAATTTTTCAAAGGAATTTACCGTTCTGCCCGAAAAGAATGAGCAAGGCGAAATTATGACAATTTACGCAATTGTAAACAGTCTTACCGAGCTTAAAGAAATTAAAAATGTTCAATTTTTAATTGATGGACAAAAAACAGAATCTTTTGGAAGCGTTGTTTTCAATCAACCTTTTGAAAGAAATGAAAATATTATCTCAAAATAAATTAAAATACTCTTGAAAGGATTTGATTACTATGAAAAAAACAAGCACTAAAAATCTTACAAGGTTAGCTCTTTTAACTGCTATAATTGTTTTAATGGCATTTACTCCGTTGGGATTTTTGCAGCTCGGTCCATTTGCCGTAACATTTTTAACAATTCCCGTTATTATAGGTGCGATTACAATGG
Organism: Clostridia bacterium; assembly: GCA_045590935.1. Classification (GTDB taxonomy): domain Bacteria; phylum Bacillota; class Clostridia; order UBA1381; family UMGS1253; genus CAKSHP01. Next base: position 1,026 of record JAZNSA010000142.1, read on the forward strand.
GTCCTGTTTCAGGTGCATTTTTAGGATTGGTTTTCGGAATGACAAGCTTTGCGAAGTGCTTTAGCACGCCAATGGGTGAAATACTTTTGGGTATAAATCCTTTCTATACATTTGTTTTGTGCGTTATTCCACGTATTCTTGAAGGATATTTATGCGGTCTTATCTATGTCGGATTAAGCAAAGGAATAAAGAATAAAATTGTTTGCGCAACAATAGGAAGCTTTTCCTGCCCTATTCTTAATACTATTTTATATATGTCAGCCCTTGTATTACTCTTTGGCAAAACAGATTACATATTGGGGCTTATGAATGGTCAAAGCGTTATAGCATTTGTTGTAGCTTTTGTTGGTGTGCAGGCGGTTGTCGAAGCAGTTGTGTGCGGAATTTTAGGTACGGCAATCAGCGTAACTGTTTTAAAATTTTTAAAGTCTGCTAAATAGTGAGGTAAAAATTTTGAAGAACTTAAAAGAAATCTCAATTTTTCAATTTAAAAATTTATATTTTGGAAATTCTGAAGATGAAAAAGCCGCAACAGGCGTAACGGTTATAACTTCAAATGAAGCCTTTGCTTGCGGGGTTGATATACGAGGTGGCGGTCCCGCTTCAAGAGAAACGCATCTTTTAAATACAAACAGTGCCGCAGATAAAATTAACGCCGTTGTTCTTTCGGGTGGAAGCGCTTTCGGGCTTGACAGTGCGGGCGGAGTTATGGCATATCTTGAAGAAAAAAATATCGGATTTGATGTTGGAATAACAAAAGTTCCGCTTGTATGTACGAGTTGTATATTCGACCTTGGCGTTGCAAGCAAAAATGTTCGCCCTGATTTCAAAATGGGATATGCGGCTGCAAAAAACGCTTTTTCAAACAATTTTACGCAAGGTAACTTTGGCGTTGGTATGGGTGCAACGGTTGGCAAAATTAAAGGTAGTGAATATATGATGAAGTCAGGCGTTGGTGCCTATGCGGTCTCTATGGGTGAGCTAAAGGTTGGTGCAATAGTTTGCACAAATGCGCTTGGTGAAGTTTTTGATATCGAAACAAATTCTGTTATAGCAGGTATGCTAAACGAAACAAAAACTGATTTTGAAAGCTGTAACGATGCGCTTTTAAAGCTTTTTTCTCCAAGAAATCTCTTTGTTGAAAATACAACAATAGGTGCTGTTTTTACAAACGCATCATTTTCAAAAGCCGAGCTTAACAAGCTTGCCGCATTTGCTTCAAACGGAATTGTTAATTCAATCCGCCCTGTTAATACAACTGCCGACGGCGACAGTATGTATGCAATAAGCTGTGGTGATGTTTTATGCGATATTAATGTTGTTGGAACGATTATGCAATATGTTACGTCAAAGGCTATTTTGCAAAGCGTTATAAAAGCGAAATCTGCATACGGAATAAAATCTGCTTGTGATTTTTTATCATTTAAATAAGCATAGTTTAGCTAAAGATAACCACCCGTCATCATCATCATCAAAAGGGTGGTTATCTTTAATTATTCTCGATAATCTGTACCTATCAATTCACCATTCTCTTTATTAATATAAATAACAATCGGACCTAACAGCCTATCGTGCACAGTATTAAATGTAATCTTATATATTTTTTTCCCGACAATATCAATTTTGTTTGAAAAATAATATATTGAAGGTTCTTCATCAAATACTACATTTTCAACTTTTGGACTATCAAAATTGGTGATTTCCTCTTTGCTTTTTTTACTAAGCGATTTTTTTGCAAGCTCTATTGCCGCTTCAGGCGTGATATTATTTAATGGTGTTTTTTCAGACGGGGCATACTTTTTACCCCACGTCGAAAATACTACAGGTTTTTCGTTTTTCATTCTATTGTGGTCAACTATACACAAAACGGCAAATACAATTATCATTATTATACTTGTGATACAAATAAATTTTTTCATAGTCCAAACCTCCTATCAACTTACAGGGTTATATGCTACTTCATAACCTAATGCCTCCGCTAAATATCTAAGAGGGACATAAGTCTTATTGTTTATGATTTGTGCAAAAGTATCCATTTCATAGTAATTACCATTTATTCTATACTTTTTTTCACCAATAGTAAACCATACACTGTCGCCACCGGCATGCAAACCTGCTTGTTTTAAGGATATAGGAACACTTGAAATAGAAACAGTTTGAGTTTCTTCCAACCACATTACATCATTGTCTAACCACTCACAAAACTCTCTGACTGCAACTTGCGTTCTTCCACCTTCATCTATAAAAGGTTTTGCATCAAACTCACAAGCATTGTTTTTATACATTATTTCCATTATTCCTTTTCTATTAAAAACAAAAATAGTTTTTTTATTGTTAGCATAATCTAACAAATAATCTCTTG
>JAZNSA010000143.1:0-3025 GCA_045590935.1 Clostridia bacterium
TAAAACTGATGCTAAAATAATTGGCATCTAGATTATACAGTCTTTATATAAAGATTGTCGAATTTTGGCGAAATCACAAAAGCCTCCCTTGTGTAAAGGGAGGGGGCTCGAAGAGCCGGAGGGATTGTAAATGGATAGAAAACATAATAGTGAAATAGTTCCATTTGCAAAGGAACTCAGAAAGAATATGACAAAAGAAGAAAAACATCTTTGGTATGATTTCCTAAGAGAATATCCCGTGAAATTCACAAGGCAAAAAGTGTTGGGCAAATATATAGCGGATTTTTATTGTGCAAAGGCAAATGTTGTTATAGAATTAGATGGTTCGCAACACTACGAAGATGAAGGTCTTGTAAATGACGAAAAGAGAACAGAGTATTTAGAACAATATGGAATAAAGGTTGTTAGAATATCTAATATAGATGTTTTGAAGAATTTTGAGGGAGTTTGTATGTATATTGATAATGAGGTAAAACAATCCCTCAGTCAGCTACGCTGACAGCTCCCTTTACACAAGGGAGCCTATGGCAGTTGCATCTAAATCTTATATCCCTTATAGTAAGAGTGTCAAATATTGGCGTAAAAGCTTATGGAAAAGGTGGAAGTGTTTGTGAGAATAATTGATATATCACAGGAAATTTTATCCTGCAGTATTTATCCCGGAGATCCAGCTCCGAAAGCAGAAAAACTTAAAAGTATGGAGCAAGGAGAAAAATATAACCTTTCTGTGTTTTCGATGTGTGCTCACAACGGAACGCATATAGATGCACCATCTCATTTTATAAAAGACGGAAAAAGTATTGACAAGATTTGCTGTGACAGTACTGTTGGTTATTGTTATGTCGCAGAGAACAGTGGAGATATGACAGCAGGCGATGCATCTCTTGTACTTGAAAAGGCAATTGCCCAAGGTGCAGGCGAAAGAATACTGATTGCAGGAGATGTAACCGTTACCGAAGAAGCCGCAGAAGTATTTGCAAAAGCGGGGTTAAAGCTTCTTGGGAATGAAGGACAAACTGTGGGGCCGAAGGATGCGCCTATGAAAGTGCATCAAATTCTGCTTGGTGCGGAAACAGTTTTGCTTGAGGGAATTGTGCTAAAAAATGTATCGGAAGGAAAGTATTTTCTTAGTGCTATACCACTTAACTTGAAAGGATTTGAAGGCTCGCCCTGCAGAGCGTATCTTATTGAAGAGTGATAAAAACATTGGCATTCAGATTATACAGTCTTTATATAATTGATTTCATAAGGTGAAATCAATTGGCAATATAAATTCCTTGAGGAATTAGCGATATGTACTTCGTATGCGATATATCTTCGATGAGATATGTGCCTGTTGGCACGAGAACATTGTTATAGCGTATTTGCAAAATTATAATCATAAGGAGCAATAATATTATGATATTTGAAAATGAATTAAAGCAAAGAGTTGAGGAAGTAGAAAAAATAATAAGGCAGTTTCTTCCAAAGGAGGAAGGAACTCAAAAAAATGTTATAGAAGCTATGAATTACAGTGTGAATGCGGGAGGAAAAAGACTTCGCCCGATGCTTATGCTTGAAACATATAAAATGCTCGGCGGGAGCGGAAAAATAGTTGAGCCGTTTATGGCGGCGCTTGAAATGATACATACTTATTCGCTTGTACATGATGACCTTCCTGCAATGGATAACGACGAGTACAGGCGAGGAAAAAAAACAACACATGCTGTATATGGTGAGGCAATGGGTATTTTGGCGGGGGATTCGCTTTTGAATTTTGCATTTGAAACGGCTCTTTTGGCGCTTGATATTTCTCTTGATGAAAAAACGGCAAAGGCTCTTCAAATTCTTGCAGGCAAGGCTGGAATATATGGAATGATTGGCGGTCAGGTTGCAGATATTGAATCGGAGGGAAAGCAAATTTCTGTTGAAACGCTTGAGTTTATTCATACGATGAAGTGTGGGGCGCTGATTGAAGCGGCAATGCTTATAGGTGCGGTTTTGGCAGGTGCATCAAAAGAGATTTTGGATAAAGTATTTAAAATCGCCTCAAATGTCGGAATGGCGTTTCAAATCAGAGATGATATTCTCGATGTAACAAGTACGGCAGAGATTTTGGGTAAACCAATTAATAGTGATGAAAAAAATAATAAATGTACCTATGTTACGGTTAAGGGGATTGAGCAGGCTAAAAAAGACGTTGATAAGCTATCTGATGAGGCAGTTGATATATTAAACTCAATTTCGGATAAAAACGAATTTTTGCGTGAGTTGATTATAAGCTTGACAAAAAGAGAGTTTTGATAGGATATTTTAAGCGACGACCAATATTTACGATTATGGTTTTTTCAAGTGATAAGTGATGCATTTGCTTCGCAAATGTGATGTCGCTAATTTCATTCGCTGTGATGCGATGCGTTCCTCTCACGCCCGTAGGGCACATCACGAACCGAAGGTGTGTATCGTGTTCCCGAAGGAAACGCATAACTCAAAAAACGCACATTGTCTTGATAAACAAATGTGCGTTTTTGCTTGGAACTTACGCCTAATTTTAATACAATGATTTCAAGCGGTGCATTTGCACTCGAAGAAAAGTTTCACCGTGAAATCTTTCCTTTAAGAATAAAAAATCTATAAAATGTTTTATGTGTATAAAATAATGAGTTCTATTACTTGTTGCACTTCGTTCAAGTTGATTAACAATAGAATAGTGTCCTTTTATATCATCGCACATTTTTAATATTTCAACAATGAAATTGTTCGCTTTGCTCACGATGAAATCCAAAACAAGTTTTGGATGAAATCTTCGGCTTTTAGCCTCAGATGAAATTAAATCCGTTCTTTATCCTTGCGAAGCAAGATTTCATCACGAAGTGATTTCATCTGCATTAGCAGATTTATTCCGTCGCAAGACGGATTTAGTTGAAAAGACCGCCAACTTTGTATCAAAGTAGGCGGTCTTTTCTGGTCTGAGTGGGGAGACTTGAATTCCCGGCCTCTTGAACCCCATTCAAGCACGCTACCAAACTGCGCCACACCCAGAAAT
>JAZNSA010000144.1:0-11200 GCA_045590935.1 Clostridia bacterium
GCGAAACACACAACCACCCGCAATAGTTTGAAGGTGGGGTCATGATTTTATGTGCGATATATTTATAGTATAACAACGATATAATAAATTTGTTATAAAAATATTATAATAATGTATTGACAATATAATTTAAGTGTGGTATAATTCGTATTAAGGAGCTGATGTTATGGCGGTTACAAATATAACGATGCGTATTGATGAAGATTTGAAAGCGCAATTGCAAGAGCTTGTTTCAAATCTGGGAATGGATATGACAACGTTTTTTACGCTTTCGGCAAAGCAGGCGGTAAGGGAACAAAGAATACCGTTTGATATAACAATGCGAGGGCAAAATATTGAAAATAGCGAAATCAGAAAATAAAATATTAAAAAATATAAAAATAGGTTACATAGCTTGATTTTCTGTGTGATTTATGGTATTATAATAATATGTGCCAAGAAAGCAGAGCGAATTTTTTAAATCGCTTGAATTAGGAGGAAATATGAAAAAATTCAAGAAGCGTTGGATTGTATTGTTCCTTATAATTTTTCTTGTATGCATTTGGGTTTTCGGATATATTAGAGGCGAAGCTGTAAGTACTCAGGTTGCAAGAGAAGAAACGTACGAGGATAAAATAAATGTAAATGCGGTTTTTGTGAGAAATGAAAATGTTTATACTACAAAGAACGGCGGAGTTTTGCTTGAAAGAGCGGGTGGCGATTCGAAGGTTGCAAAAGGAGCATATATTGCTACGGTATACAGTAACGGAATAGATGATGAAATTAAGCAGGAGATTAAAGAGATAAATCAAAGAATTAATGCGTTGAAGAAGGTGCAAAATGCGGTCAAAACGCTTTCGCCTGATTTGAATTCGTCTCAGATTGATATTAAAAACGGAATTTATGATATAGCTTCGCTTTCTGCTAAGAATGATTTGACTGAATTGGATTTGCAACTTTTATGCTTAGAAGAGATAATGAAGTCGGGTAGCGGAAGTGTTGTTGAATCAACTATTGAGCAGCTTGAAAAAAGAAGAGAACAAATTGAACAATCGCTAACGTCGGGAGGCGAAAAAATATATGCAGAGCAGACGGGGATTTTTATACCCGCCGTTGACGGATATGAGGATGTGCTTAGGGTTGATAACTACGAGAGTATAACTCTTGACGTGATAGATGATTGTATAAAAAATGCGCAAAACGAGCTTAGCGGCGGAAATACATTTTATAATGCAGGCGACAAGATTTGTAAGGTTGCAGACAATACGGAGTGGATGCTTGCTTGCAGATTGGGAAAAGAAGAGACTTATGGTTTAAAAGTCGGCAAGTCTGTTAAGGTAAGAGTACCAGGCGAGGAAGAGTTTTGCGGAGAGGCTGAGGTTATTAAGCTGTTTAGCGAGGATGACGAAAACTTTATTTGTATTTTGAGAATTGGCGACTATTCTAAAAATATTTATCTGAAGAGGGTTGCTGAAGTTGAAATAATTAAAAATTCGTATACAGGTTTGGCAATCCCTGCAGAAGCGCTCAGATTTTCAGATGATAATACGTCGGGTGTGTTTGTAAACAGTAATGGTTTTGCGAGGTTCAGGAAGGTAAATGTTTTGCATAGCGACGACATTATTGCAATCGTTGAAAACGAGGTAAGAAACGGTTCAATAAGAATGTACGACAGAGTAATATTGAACAGAGACGGAATTTATGACGGAAAGAGTATAAGATAACAGAGTGGATTTTTGTGGTTGATAGAGAAGCGCAGATATGCGAAAATGTTAAAAGAGTTTTAGAAAAAATTTCAAATGTAGCGATTAAGTGCGGAAGAAAGCCTGAGGAAATAACTTTGGTTGGAGTAACGAAAAATTTCCCTGCTTCTGATATCGAATATGCGATAAAGGGAGGGATTAATATTGCGGGGGAAAACAGAGTTCAGGAGCTTTTGGAAAAGTATGATGCAGTGCATCCAAAGGAATGGCATCTTATTGGGCATCTTCAAAAGAACAAGGTTAAATATATTGTTGGGAAGGTCAGTTTAATTCATTCTGCTGATAGCAAGGAGCTTATAGCTGAGATTGATAAGCAGGCTAAAAAGATTGGTGTTATTCAGGACATTCTTGTTCAGGTTAATACGTCGGGAGAAGAAACAAAATTTGGATGCGATAAGGATGCGCTTGGCGAAATTATTAATTTTGCGGCGGGGTGTTGCAATATAAGAGTGCGTGGGTTGATGACTATTGCCCCGCTATGTGTCGACACTATGACAACAAGATTACATTTTGATAACACGCGTAAACTCTATATTGACATAGCTGAAAATAAATATGATAATATAGATATGAAGTATTTATCTATGGGGATGAGCTCGGATTTTGAGGAGGCAATTGCATCTGGTTCGAATATGGTAAGAGTTGGAAGTGCGATATTCGGGAAAAGAATTTATTAAGCTTGTAATTTTAAAATATGTTTTAAAAAATATATATAACGAGGAGGAAATTTTTATGGGTTTCATGGACAAAATGAAAAATGTGATTGGATTAGGTGATGAGGATTATGATGAGGACAGCATTTTAACGAATGATCGTGATGATGACGAGGATTTAACTTCATATGGCAGCTCATACGGAAGAAAGAATAAGGTTGTTAATATTCATGCAACAACTCAGTTGAAGGTTGTTGTTATGCAGCCTGAAAATTTTGAGGATGCAAAAGGAATAGCTGACCATTTAAAAACGAAAAAACCTGTAATAATTAATCTTGAAGACCTTGAAACAGATGTTGCAAGAAGAGTTGTTGACTTTTTGAGCGGTGCTGTTTACGGTTTGGATGGAAATATTCAAAAGGTTTCTGCAGGTATATTCTTAATCGCACCATACAATGTCAGCATTATGGGTGATTTTAAAGACGAACTCAAAAACAAAGGTATTTTCAGCAATTGGAATGCTTAAATTTGAGGTAGCTTGAATATGGCGGTTTTGCTTGGGACAGTGTTGTGGATTTTAAGGATATTCAGAGCTTTGGTCATAATAAGGTGTCTGCTCTCTTGCTTTGTTGAAAGAGATAATAGGGTTTACAGATTTTTAGACAAGGCAACGATACCAATTGTTTTTCCAATAACATTTATAACTTCAAAAGCTTTTAAAAAGAGGTTTTCGGGGTTTGATTGGTGTGCTCTTTTTGCTTATATCGTACTCCTTTTCATTACGGCGGCAGTTATGGGAGCAAAGGTTAGTCAATTATATTAGCCTGAGCTAATATAATTTAAGTTTTGTGTGAGGCTTGGGAGAGGAAATGAAAAATAGCAATTTGGCAGATAGAAAGCTTTTGTTATCTAAGGTTTCGGATATTTTGAAGGCGGCGGAAAAATATTGTTGTGCGCAATTTTCGGCTTTTTTAGACCCTGCTTCTGCGGCGTTTGTAAAAAATAATATTTTTGCAAGCCAAAATTTGGAGCTTGGATTTTTTGGTGGGTACGACGATGCAGAAAGGGTTATGCTTTGCGTGAAGCCTGAGTGGGAATATGAGGTTTCATATCCGATTAAGACTGTTCTGATAAGAGGAAAGTCGGATGATGAGCTAACGCACAGGGATTATTTAGGCTCGCTTTTGTCTTTGGGTATTACAAGGGAAGTTTTGGGTGATATTTGTATTTTTGAAAATTCGGCACTTGTGTTTTGCAAGAGCGAAATAGCAGATTACATCATAATTAACCTTATTAAAATTGGGAATAAAGGTGTTGAATGTAGCGAATTTTTCGGCGATATGGGAAAATTTGTCAACAAAAAGGTTGTAAGGGAAAGCTTAAATGTTGCTTCAATGAGGATTGATGCGTTGATTTGTGCGGCGTATAGATTGTCTAGGAGTGTGTGTTGCGATTTAATTGCGTCGGGGAAGGTAAATTTGAATTTTGAGCCTTGCCTGAAAAGCGACACAAAGCTTAACGAGGGAGATTTGATTTCTGTTAGAGGTAGCGGAAGAATACGGTTTGTTGCAATGAGCGGAACGTCAAAAAAGGGCAGACTGTATCTTGATATTGATAGATTTGTTTAAAGGGGAGAAAAGGTTTTATGCTTACGCCATTGGATATTGAAAACAGAGAGTTTAAAAGGACTTTGAACGGATACAACAGGGATGATGTTGAAGATTTTATGATTATTATGTTAAACGACTACGAAACGTTGTATAAGGAGAATTTTGAGCTTAAAGACCTGCTTAAACGTATGGGAGACGAGCTTAGGCAGGCTCAGGAGGAAAAAAGCAGCAGAGAAGAGAATGTCGGTGCTGAAAAGGTTGAAAAAAATGATGAGGTAAAAATTTCAGGCGAGGCAATTGTTATGGATGCTGAGAAGCAGGCAGCTGAGCTTGTGAGGTCAGCACAAGATAAGGCTAATCAGATTATTTCGGCGGCGAATGTTGAAATTGACAGATTGAATGAAAAATATATTTCATCTAGGCAGCAAATAGTCGAATACAAAAAGCAAATGGAGAGCTTTTTTGAATCTCAGTTAGAGATGCTTCGCAAAGTAATCGGAGACGACGCTGGAAATGCAGGACAGGAAGAAATCGAAAATTCTTAATGAGGTAAAAAACTGAAGAATAAAAAATGGCTCTAATGCTTTTTTGATAAGCTGTTAGAGCCTGTATTTTTATAATTGACATAAAGCCTCTTTTAGAGGAGATGGTTTCAAAAATGATTTATAAAAATTTTGCAGATGGAGAGAAAAATATGCGAAAAAGAGAATATTGGTGTCTTTTTGGGCTTTTGATGGTTTTAGCAGACCAAATAACAAAATGGATTGCAACGGTTAAGCTTGTTGATAGGACGGGCGTTGATTTTATAAAAGGCTTTGTTGAATTTTATTATACCACAAATACAGGAGCGGCGTTCAGCTCGTTTGCGGGCAGAAGAACACTTCTTATTGTTTTGCCGATTATTATGATGATTGCTCTTTTAATTTATTTATATAAATCAAAAGATAATTCGCCTTGGATGAATCTTGCAGTTATAACGATTATTGCAGGTGGACTTGGAAATTTGATAGACAGGATTTTTTATGGGTATGTTGTTGACTTTATTAACTTTCAGTTTATAAGCTTTCCTGTTTTTAATCTTGCCGATATTTTTGTTTGCGTTGGTGGGATACTGCTTGTTGTTTATATTTTGTTCTTTTCAAGCGATTCAAAGGGAAAGGAAAATGAGAAATGAGCGAGAAAAAGTTGATTGAGGTAGAAGAACAGTTTTGCGGGATGAGGCTGGATAGCTTTGTTTCGGAGGTTTTAGAAAATATCTCTCGGTCTCATGCAGTTAAGCTTATTTCGGACGGTTGCGTTTTAGTAAACGGAAAAATGGCGGATAAAAAAAATAAGGTGTCATTGGGGGATGTGCTTGAAATAACAATTCCCGAGGCGAAGGAGCTTGATATTTGCGAAGAAGATATTGATTTGGATATTATATATGAGGATGAGTATTTGCTTGTTGTTAATAAAAAGCAAGGGATGGTTGTTCATCCTGCGGCGGGCAACTATTCGGGTACTCTTGTTAATGCGCTTATGCATCACTGTAAGGGGCAGCTTTCGGGAATTAACGGAGTTATGAGACCAGGAATTGTACACAGAATAGATAAGGATACCTCGGGGCTTATTATTGTTGCAAAAAATGACGAGGCTCACCTTTTTTTATCGGAGCAGTTAAAGGATAGGAGCTTGTCAAGGGTTTATTATGCCTTGGTAAACGGAAATATAAAAATAGATGAAGGCGAAATTAATCAGCCTATAGGAAGAAATGAAAAAGACCGAAAAAAGATGTGTGTTACGAATAAAAACTCAAGAGAGGCTTTAACTCGCTTTGAGGTTATTGAAAGATTTGGGCGTTATACCCTTGTAAGATGCCACCTTTCAACGGGGCGAACACACCAGATAAGAGTGCATATGGCATATATAGGGCATAGCGTTGTCGGAGACAGAACGTATGGGCAAAAAAAGGACGAATTTAAGCTTGATGGTCAGCTTCTTCATGCGAAAAAGATTAAATTTATTCATCCTAAAACAAAATCCGGAATGGAATTTGAAGCACCACTTCCGGATTACTTTGAAAATGTTCTTGAAAAATTAAGAAATGTATAAAAAACAAGGAAAAACGAACAAATTACTTTGCAAGCATTTTTAGAATTATGTCGTATAGCTCAGCGGCGTTTGCTTTAAAGCTTTTACACATTTTTTTAGCTAATTCCTCATCACCTGCGTATACGGATAGCTTTAAAAGGTTTAGATCACCATCTGAAAGAGAGCAATCGGCGATATAAGAATTATAGTCAACAGGGATTGGCTCGGCTGTTAGCTGCTTTTTTTGCTTTTCCTCTATAAGAAGAGTCGCTAAGCAATCGTCGATATATGTTCTTACCTCAAGGGGAACGATATTAAAAAAATGATTTGCACAAATTTTTCCGTCGTTAGTCAGAGCATAGAAGGTTTTTTCGTCTTCTGCGAAGCTATAAACCTCGTCGGCTTCGGAAAGAAAGTCCATTGCCTTATGAATATCAAAAAAATCGATTTTTGCACTGCCTAAAATTATATGAGTAAGCTCAGAGCTTGTAAGAGGCTTGTCTGCCTTGCTTAGCGTATATAAAATTATCAGCTTTATTTCAAGCGAATCTTCAATTTTGTAAAAATGTTTCATAGTGTACTCTCCTATAAGTATAATTATAGATATAGTATATCATATAATTTGCAAAATGTGTAGTAGTTTTTTAAAAATAAATAAAAAATAAAAGGGAAACGATGAAAATGAAAGAAACGAAGGATATGTATATAAAAGAAAATGAGCTTAGAAAAAGAGGCTTTAAGATTGTTGCGGGTGTTGATGAAGCGGGTAGAGGACCGTTGGCGGGTGCCGTTTTTGCGGCGGCTGTTATTTTAGATGAAAATAATCCAATAGAAGGGCTTAATGACTCTAAAAAGCTTTCTGAAAAACAAAGAGAAAAGCTGTTTGATGAAATAGTAGAAAAAGCAGTCAGCTACAGTGTTGCTTCAGTTTCAAACGAGGAAATTGACAAGATTAATATTTTGAACGCAACGTTTATGGCTATGAATAAAGCGGTTAATTCGCTTGATGTAGAGCCTGATTTTGTTATTATAGACGGAAACAGAATAAAGGATATGAAATATCCGCATGAAACGATTGTTAAGGGAGATAGCTCGTCTGCGAGCATTGCGGCGGCGTCAATTCTTGCGAAGGTGTCAAGGGATAGGGAAATGGAGATGCTTGATAAAATTTATCCTGAGTATAATTTTAAGAAGCATAAAGCTTATGGAACAAAGGAGCATCTTGAGCTTATAAAGAAGTTTGGACCATCGCCGATACATAGAAAGACTTTTAAGGGAGTGCGCGAATATGTTGACGAAGCAAGTGATAGGTGATGAGGGCGAAAAAGCGGCGGCAAGATATATGAAGGATAGCGGCTTTGAGATTCTTGAGATGAACTATAGGTGCAGATATGGCGAGATTGATATAATTGCGAAAATTGACGAGTATGTTGTGTTTACTGAGGTGAAGTCGAGAAAAAGTGCGGCATTTGGAGAGCCGAGAGAGTTTGTCGATTATAAAAAGCAAGCAAAAATTAAAGCGACTGCATATAAGTATATTGAAGAAAAAAATATTGAGGCAAATTTCAGATTTGATGTTTGCGAAATATATCATACTTCTGACGGAAAGTATGAAGTTAAGGATATAAATTATATTGAGGGAGCTTTTGAATAATATGGAAAATAAGCGTAGCTTTTTTATTGCTGATGCACATTGCGATACGCTGACAGTTCTGAAAAATTCTTCTGAGCTTTATAAGGGCAAAAATCATCTTAATTTGGATATGATGATGAAATATGAAAAGTGGGTTCAGGTTTTTGCGATTTGGACATCACCGAAAGAGCCTTATAAAAATATTTTAAAAAATTACGATAAAGCTTTGAAAATTTTAAAAAAGACAGTTAGCGAAAATCAAGAAAAAATTCAAATTATATACGATTCAAAGTCGCTTGAAAACGTTTTGAAATCGAAAAGATGTGGCGCCGTTATAGGAGTTGAGGGCGGAGAGATAATAGATGACGATTTGAAAAACATTGATAGGCTATTTGACGATGGTGTACGGGTTTTTACGCTGACATGGAATTACAATAATAAAATCGGAGCGGGAGCGGGAGATGAAAATTCAGATAGCGGGCTTACTGATTTTGGGCGCAGTGTTATAAGAAAGCTTAACGAGAAAAAAATGATAATAGATGTTTCCCATGCGGCAGAGAGTACATTTTGGGATGTTATTTCGGAAAGCGCTTGCTTCGTTATGGCAAGTCATTCAAATTCAAAGGTGCTATGTGGGAATGAAAGAAATCTGACAGATGAGCAGTTTTTGGAGATTGTTAAAAAAAACGGGTTTGTAGGAGTTAATTTTTATCCTGAATTTTTGACTGACAGCAAGAGGGCGAGTGTTTCGGATATTATTAGGCATATTGAGCATTTTATGTCGCTTGGGGGAGAAAATAATATAGGTCTCGGAAGTGATTTTGACGGAGTTGATTATTTGCCAAACGAGATAAAAAATGCTTTGGATATTTATAAAATTTCGGACGAGTTACTTCGTTTGAATTATAGTGAGGGCTTGGTCAAAAAAATCATGGGCGAAAATTTTTACGAATTTTTGGGCAGGTGCTTTGAATAAACAATGGATTGCGAGGAGATAAAATATGAAAAAGAGGGTTTTAGCTATTATTTTGTGCTTGTTAATGACGGCTCAGGCTACATACGCAAAGGGTTTTTTTGTGAATGTTTTTGATTTAATGGAAAAATCTTTTGGCGGTAAAATTGAGATTTTAAAAGAAATGATTTCGGATGAAAAAGATGAGGATGTGCGCTCGGTTGAGGAAATTGTTACGGTGGTCTCTATTATGGCGAGCGTGCTTGAGGATGGAACAGATGTTTATAAAATTGAATATGCTAAGAATGGAGCAATTTCGAGCAATGCCCTTATTGCGGATGAGGACTGCGTTGTTAGCGGTGCCAAAACGAATATAAATGATTTAAAATGCGGAGATTTAATAATTATCGATAAGGTTTATGACGAGGTTGTTGATTATATAGTTGTTGTTATGTGTCTTGAAGAGGTAAGGTTTGATTTTAATTCGTTTGAAGACCAAATGTTCGTGCCAAATAGGGCTGCGTGGTACAAATATGGCGAAAAGAAGGATGCTAAGCACGAGGTTTATTTTGGATATGTTTTAGATGTTAAGCCTGAAAATGGGAAGCTTAAGCTTTTGATGAATAACGGCGATGGAAAGACGGATTCTTCTGAATGTTTTACTGTTGACGAAAAAACGGAGCTGTTTTTCTATAATGCGTTTGCACAAAGCGAGGAAAATAAGTTTAAAAAGGGCAATATTTACGATATTGAGCCGTCGGATTATCCTAAAAATGATTCTTTGGATGTTGATTTTAGCAGCGATGAGTTTTATTTGGAGGATATGGAATGTGCATTTATATATATAAATCATGGAGAAATTATGAATATTACTCTTGTTAATTATACAAAATAACATAAAAGTTGGAATTTGAGTAAAAAAATGAAATTAATTTTAAAAGTTTTTGAATTATCTCTTGCAAAAAAATGATGAATATGCTATAATATACATAATTTATTTATAAAATATGAAAGTTTTTTGGCTTAATAATTCAAATTATGGCAGGAGGAATAAATATGAACAATATTTCAGCAAAGGCGGCGAGCATAAGCCCGTCGGCAACGCTTGCGATAGATGCAAAGGCAAAGGCTATGAAGGCACAAGGGTTAAATATAGTTGGATTTGGAACGGGTGAGCCTGATTTTGATACGCCTAATCATATAAAAAAAGCGGCAATTGAGGCAATCGAAAAAGGTGTTACAAAATATACGCCTGCTTCGGGAACTCTTGAGCTAAAAAAGGCAATTGTAAAAAAGTTTAAGGATGAAAATGGCTTGGACTATAAGCCTGAAAATATTGTTGTTTCAAATGGCGCTAAGCACTCTTTAGTGAATGTATTTATGGCGATTTGCAATCCGGGTGATGAGGTT
The DNA here is from genome assembly GCA_045590935.1 of Clostridia bacterium. GTDB lineage: Bacteria > Bacillota > Clostridia > UBA1381 > UMGS1253 > CAKSHP01. The sequence goes on from JAZNSA010000144.1 coordinate 10,071, forward strand.
ATTATTCCTGCACCATATTGGGTTAGTTATCCTGAAATGGTTAAAATTGCAGATGGCGTGCCTGTTATTCTTGATACGAAAGAGGAAAACGATTTTAAGTTTACCTGCGAGGAGCTTAAAGCGGCTATAACGAGCAAGACAAAGGCGATTGTTCTAAATTCGCCAAGCAATCCAACGGGTATGATTTATAATGAGGATGAGTTAAGAAATATTGCAGAAATTGCCGTTGAAAATAATATCTATGTTGTGTCTGACGAAATCTATGAGCATTTGATTTATACGGGAAAGCACGTTAGTATAGCTTCTTTCAACGAAAATATTAAGGATTTAACAATTATAGTAAACGGCGTTTCTAAGACATATGCGATGACGGGGTGGAGAATTGGATATACTGCGTCAACAGCGGAAATTGCTAAGCTTATGTCTAATATACAGAGCCATGCAACGTCAAATCCTAACTCTATTGCACAGTGTGCAGCTATTGCGGCGCTTGAAGGGCCGAGAGATGAAATTGAGATGATGAGAAAGGCATTTGAAGAGCGCAGAAATTATATGGTTGAAAGAATAAATAATATAGATGGAATTTCTGCAAAGATGCCGCATGGTGCATTTTATGTTATGATGAATATATCAAAACTTAAGGGCAGAAAAATCGGTGATGTTTTGATTAAAACTTCTGATGATTTTGCAACCGCATTTTTGGAGCAGGGAATGGTTGCAGTTGTTCCGGGAAGCGGGTTTGGCGCAGATGATTTTGTAAGATGGTCGTATGCAACAAGTATGGAAAATATTAAAGAAGGCTTAGACAGATTGGAAAAGCTTTTAGTAGATTAATAAAATTAAATGTGATGCACACGGGGTTATCTTGTGTGCATTTTTTTGCGGAATAAGGGGTAATTATGCATTGATATTATTTATGAAATATGTTAGAATGATTTCAACAAAGTTGAAATCAATGAATTGCCTGACGGCATGAATTGAAATCTACGATTTCATGAATTGAGCCTTGCGGCTCATGAATGGCACTTCGTGCATTGTAAAGGCAATTCAATTCATGGAGCGAAGCGAGAATTCATGGCATAGCCAATTCATGACAACACAGTTGTCAATTCATTAAAAACAGTAGCATC
>JAZNSA010000145.1:0-9056 GCA_045590935.1 Clostridia bacterium
TGGAAACGGACAATTCGTTAAAAAACAGTCCATTATTGATTGTGGAAAATGGGACGGTTTTGCTGTTACAGAAGATTTGAATTTAGCAGTCAAAATAATGCTTTTAGGTGGAAAAATACGCTATTGCGGTGAAGCTGCAGTTTATCAGGAAGCATTGAATGAATGGAAACCATTTTTCAGACAAAGAGTAAGATGGGCTATCGGTAACTTTGAAACCCTTTTTATTTATTTGCCTCAAAAACACCAACCCTGTGCTCATAAACCCCCATCACAGCACAAACCGCAGATATTACATCTCCTCTGACATTTTTATTTTTTGCTCCGTCGCAAACAACAACCACCCCCTTCACCTTCGGAAGCTTTTGCTCATACATAACAGGCTCTCCCGACGTCATAACAACAGTTTGCGATTTCTTCACCTCATCATTTAAGCTATTGTTTTCGTAGCTCGAATCGCTCAAATAATTAAACACACCATCGTTTTCATACGTTATCATAACGCTAACCCGCCCAACGCCCTTTATTTTAGACAAAATCCTCTCAAGCCTTACCTCCTCCTCGTAGAAATCAAAGGAAGGTGTGATTTCTTTTTCAACCTTGCTTTCTTTTCCTTTTTCCCACGATATAGAATTTCCGAAAATCAATATTATTATTCCAATAATAAATATGATACTCAAATAATTAATATTACCAAATTTTCTCTTTTTCTTGTTTTCCAAATCTTATCCTCTCCTCAGCCTATCCTTTAAAAATAAATATTTTCTCGTTTTCAATCCCGACACATTCGCCAATTATTTTAACTGCCTCATTTTTTTCAAGCGTTGTATATGCATTAATTCTTTTAATATCAATTTTATAGTTTTCATCAATATCCGCAATAATAACAACCCTTGAGCCAGTTTTTGACTCTCCCTTTTCATCAAGAGATTTTTCGATTTTTCTTCCCAATACATCAATAAATCCGTCTAAAACTCCTTTTGAATATTCATTGCCTTTTTCAGAATTTATTTCATTATATGCTTCAAATCTAAACTCCCCACTCTTTATCCCGATTATTTTTGTGCCTATAAAAACGCTTAAAACCAACGCCAATATAAGCCGCACACTTTTTTCAATATTTCCGCTCGGAATAAGCATACAAAAAAGCGTATCAATAACCCCGACAACGCAAATAAATAAAGTTATTTCAAATATCCACTTCATCTCATCCTCCGCTTAAATCACAACACTATTCGACGTTTGAATAACTAGCGCAATGCAAATAATAAACAAAACCGCAACCATACACACAAGCCCCAACATATATGAAATTGCACAGCCTATTTCGCTTATTGACATTGAAACTTTTTCATCTGCAAGCGCTCCTAATATTGCCGACGAAAGATTAAGCATTAAAATTATAACCAAAAGCCTAATAATCGGAAATATGCAAATAACCAACAATACGCATATAGACGCCACGCCAAAAGCGTTTTTAACAATTGTACACGAATACATAAAGGTTCCCATTGTTTCAGAAAGCAGTCCTCCTGCAACGGGAACAGCGGATGTTACAACATATTTTGCCGCCTTAAACGTTATTGCATCCGTAGCCGAGGAAAATCCGCCGCAAAGAGAAACTGCACCCGAAAAAATTGTAAAAACAAGCCCCATACTCCATTTTAAAATTGTTTTTATAAGGTTTATGTATGATGCAATATTAATATTTTTGCTGACATTTGAAAATATTGACAGCATAGCCATCGAAAAAATCAATGGAATAAAAAATGCATTTGTCAAAAAGCTGAGTATTTCTATTCCTATAAGAATTAACGGATTGATGCACGCCGCTAACCCCGCCGCTCCGCACCCCGCCAGAAACGTCATAAGAAGAGGCATCATAATGCCTATACATTCGTTAAGACTGCCTATAACCATTTTCGCGCTTTCAACCGAATTAATAAAGACCTCGCAAAGCATAAACGAAATCACCGCATAGCAAACCATACTTGCCGCTTCATCTATCGCATTTGAAAACCCCGATGCTTTAAGGCTCCTTAATAAAGAAAAAATAATTCCTGCGCAAATCAGCTTTATAACAAGCAAAAAGCAGTTTTTTACTTCACCTAAAAACATCCCACATACTGCATTTTTTATATCATTATATTCTATTTGCTCTCCCGAAATAAGCATATACATAATATCTTTAAAGCTTATATCCTTATGCTCTTTATCTAAAAATTCCTGTACGGCGGAAAAATCCGTGCTCTCTAAAATATCTGTTGCTTCATTTGCAAAAGCACATTTTCCCGAAAACAGAAAAACCAAAATTAAAATAACACATATACGTTTCATAGCTTCTCCTATGTAAATTTCATATTATTTGAGTATTTTTTCCGCCGCTGAAATCAACTGCTTGGCAAGCGGAATTGCATAAGAAAAAATAACAAACTTTCCCGCAAGCTCAACCTTAACCGCAACCGATGCCTGCCCTGCATCCTTGAGAGCATCGCAGGTAAATTGGCAGATATATGCAGTTAAAATAACTTTTATAATTATTTTTATATATGAAATATCAATTCCATATTGCATTGCAGTTTCAAGTATTTTCAAATTAGTATCTTTAATATATGCGAGCATCATCATTACTATTATCGCCCCTGTAGCAATTGATACAGGCATACAAAATTCGCTGCGGCTATTTTTTAAAACAACGGCTATAATGCCTCCGCAAATTCCAACCGAAGCAATTTTAAAAATATCCAAAGCCGCTCCCTCACTCTCCTTCTACATTATAAAGCAGTATAAAAGCTATAGTGAAAAAACATTTTTTATCGTTTCAAACAAAATGCTTATCTGCTCTATTATAATAAACAAAACAACAATAAGTCCCGCAAGCGTTGTAAGCATAGCCTGCTCCTCGCGCCCCGAGCGAATTAATAATTGATTTAATATGGCAACAATAATTCCTATAGCCGCAATTTTAAAAACCAAATCAATACTCATAAAAGATTTTCCTTTCACAATTTTCCTTTCGCATATATAGTTATCACATCAAACAAACAACACGCATATAAAAATTCCGACCATTACGCCAATACTTCTGTAAAGTTTAACATTTTTATTACATTGCTCCGCTGCGACATTTATCATTTTTGAAACAGCATCTTCCGTATGCTCTAAAATTTTTTGTTGATTATAAATATCACTTTTCCCAAAATCATCTAAAAGAGCTGACAGCTTTTTTATTTCTTCCTTTGAAAAGCAAAGCAATTTTTCATGCTTTAAAAGCTCGTTTCGCCATGCCTCGCCTACGCTTTTTGATTTTTTTTCAATCTCCCTTGACATATTTTCAAAAATCTGAGAAACAATTCCGTAATCGTTTTTTGCCGCCTCCAAAAACATATCCGAAGCATTTCTTTTAGAAAACCTGATTTCTGACATCAAAAACAAAACCGCCTCCCTTATGCTTTCCAAATTGCTTTTCCTTTTTAGCAATGCCCTTGAAAACTCAAATCCAATTGCCGAACAAGATATTAAAACAAATGCGGCTCCTATAATTTTAATCACGCAATCGCCTCCTTCTTTTCATTTCGTATTATTTTTTTATTTTCCCCAAGATATATATAGCACTCAAAGCAATTTAAAATTTCTTCATCTTTGAATTTTCTTTTAACATCAGCTATGCTTTTTCCATGCATCGTTGCAACAACACTAACGCCGCAGCTCGCCGCATACCTTATATTTTCCAAATCCTCACTCGTTCCAAGCTCGTCCATTATCAAAATTTGTGGCGCAAGGCATCTTATCGCCATAGCTGTTGCAATAGTCTTTGGCAAACCGCAATACACATCCGTATTTATTCCTATATCGTAGCCCGCCTCTCCGCCACGCATCGCACAAAGCTCATTTCTTTCATCAAGCGCACATACTTTAAACCCAATGTCTGAGAGCCTACGCATAATTTCTCTGAGCATAGTTGTTTTTCCGCAGCCTGGCGGTGATATAATCAATGTATTCGATATACTTTTTCCGTTTTTTATAATCCTTATTGCATCTTCAGCGCAACTAAAAATCTGCCTTGCAAATCGAAAATTCAAAGATGACACATCGCAAATCGAAACAACTTCGCCCCCCGTCATCACCCCACGCCCGCCTATTCCTATTCTATGCCCGCCGTCAAGCGTTACAAATCCATTTTTGATTTCATTCTCAAAGCTGTAGTATGATGATTTTGTAATTTTTAAAAGGCTTTCGCTTATATCCTCCTTTGTAACAATATATCCCTCTCTTTTGCTTGCAACAACCCCGCTCTCGCCCGCAATAAAGCTTTCTCCGTCCATATATATGCAAAGCGGCAAGCCAACCCTTAGCCGTACTTCCTCTATTCGTTTTGTGTAAGCCTTTAAAATAATTTCATTAACCTTTTTTGGCATATATTTTAAAAGCTCTTTTTCGCAAGTATCATACATACGCCTTATCCCTCCTCGTTTCATTATTTAATTTTTATGTGCATTTTTAAAATTTTATGACATCAAAACGTTTTTTGTTATTACCCGCCAAATACAATCCTCACGAGGCGCTACCACATACAACTCTCCTTTACACAAGACAGGGGCATTTTCAAGACTTCTCCTTGAGAGAGGCTCCGCCAAAGGCGGTGGTGAGGTATAGGATACGAAGTATCCGTTAAAAAAAGCCACCTCATCCGTCAAGCCTTGCAGTTTACCCGCCTTCCCCTCAAGGTGAAGGCTTGGGGGTATAAAAGTTTTATTATCTCATCATAAAACCATAATTATTTTTTTCGCACAAAAAAAGGAACTGCGAAATTCGCAGCTCCTCACTCTTTTACATATTTATATTATACTTTTATTATTTTGTGCCGAAAATTCTATCTCCTGCATCGCCCAATCCCGGAACAATATATCCGTTCTCGTTTAGCTTCTCGTCAACATTTGCGCAATAAACCTCAACGTCAGGATGAGCCTCTCTGAGCGCCTTTATTCCCTCAGGTGCAGCAATGATGCATAAAAACTTTATAGATTTTGCACCATACTTTTTAATTTGCGAAATCGCATCCGTTGCCGAGCCACCCGTTGCAAGCATAGGGTCAACAACAACCACAAGTCTGTTTGCAATATCAGCAGGCAGCTTGCAATAATACTCATGAGGCAAAAGAGTTTTCTCATCTCTATACATACCTATATGACCAACTTTTGCAGACGGCACAAGAGACAAAAGTCCATTTACCATACCAAGCCCTGCACGAAGTATTGGAACAACAGCAAGCTTCTTACCCTTAATAAGCTTTTGAGTTGTTTTTTTGATAGGCGTCTCAACCTCAACATCTACAAGAGGAATATCACGAAGTGCCTCATAGCACATAAGCATCGTTATTTCTTCAACAAGTGCACGAAATTCTTTATTAGACGTTGACTTATTTCTTAATATTGTAGTTTTATGTTGGATTAAAGGATGGTCCAAAATAGTCAATTTATCCATGAAAACATTCTCTCCTTAGTTTTCTTTTGCTTTTGATACGCAGATGTTCACAATAATTCCCAAAATAAGTGCACATGCGATAGATGTAAGCGTTATCTTACCAAATGTAAGTGTTAAACCGCCAATACCTGCAATCAAAATTGTTGAAACAACAAACAAATTCTTATTCAGGTTAAGGTCTACATTTTGAATCATCTTAAGACCTGATACAGCGATAAAGCCGTAAAGAGCCATACATACTCCACCCATTACGCAAGAAGGAATTGAGTTTACAAATGCAATAAAAGGTGATATAAACGAAATCAGCATAGCCAAAACAGCCGCAGTGATAATTGTATATACAGATGCATTCTTCGTAATAGCAACGCAACCAACCGACTCACCATAAGTTGTATTAGGGCATCCGCCAAAGAATGCACCAACAATAGAACCAACACCATCGCCTAAAAGAGTTCTGTGAAGACCTGGCTCAACGAGAAGGTCTTTTTCAATAATTGATGAGATATTCTTATGGTCTGCAATATGCTCTGCAAAAACAACAAATGCAACAGGAACATACGCAACTGCCAACGTTCCTATATATGTCATATCAATTTCCTTGATACCCTTGAAAGCATTAACAAAGGTAACATCAGGAACAGAAAGGAAAGTTTCTAAAGTTACGCCATCTGCTACAAGAGCTTTAAACGGCTCAAGGTTTAGTATCATAATTGCTTCAACATTTAGGGCATCACCAATCAATGTTAAAATAAGAGTTAACGCATAACCCGCAAGAATACCAAAGATAAACGGAATAAGCTTGCCGTACTTCTTACCATAAGAAGAAGAAACAACTATAACAAGAAGTGTTACAATGCCGCAAAGCACACTAACAATCGGTGAAGTTGCAACTCCCGCTATGCTTCCCTTTAAAATATCGCCAACTGCATTTCCTGCAAGCGAAAGACCAATAATTGCAACTGTTGGTCCTATAACCGTAGCAGGCATAAGCTTATTTATCCAATTAACACCCGCAATTTTAACAACAATAGCTATAACAACATAAACCAAACCTGCAAATATAGCACCAATGATTAATCCTGCATATCCCGCTTCCATACTTACTGCACCTGCAAATGCCGCAAGCATAGATGCTATAAAGGCAAACGATGAGCCAAGGAATACAGGACTTTTCATTTTTGTAAAAAGAACATACACAAGCGTTCCAACGCCCGCACCCAAAAGCGCAGCAGCAGGACTCATACCATTACCGACAATAACAGGTACAACAAGCGTAGCCGTCATAATCGCCAAAAGCTGTTGGATAGCAAAAACAATCAGCTGCCCAAACTTTGGCTTGTCATCTACATCATAAATTAATTTCATAAAAAAACCTCCCCCAAAATTTTTGTTCAATTTATAATAACATATTCCGCAAAATTTGTCAAGAATATACAAAAATTTTTTCAAGTTCTATTTAAAAATTTATTATTTGACAATATCGCCTACATTTTTTGCTATAAACTTAGGTCTGTATGGGAAATTATTAATTTCCTCAATCGAAGTAACGCCGCTAAGCACAAGCACAGTATCAACATTCGATTCAATTCCCGCAATAATATCAGTATCCATTCTATCCCCTATAAATGCAATTTCGTTACTATGGCAATCCAATTTATTTATACCGTGCCTTAGCATAAGCGGATTAGGCTTTCCAACAAAATACGCCTTTTTTCCCGATGCAATTTCAATAGGTGAAATAAGCGAGCCTGTAGCAGGCATAATTCCTCTTTCTGTTGGTCCTGTTATATCAGGGTTTGTTCCTATAAGCTTTGCCCCGTTTCTCACAAGCTCAATTGCCTTTTCAATTTTCTCAAAATTATATGTTCTTGTTTCTCCAACAACTACATAATCAGGATTTATATCATTCATATATATTTTATGGTCATAAAGAGCTTTTGTCAAAGCAGCCTCACCTATAACATACGCCGTACACCCTGGATTTTGAGAGTTTAAAAACTCAGCAGTTGCCATAGCACTTGTATAAAAATGGTCTGCCGAAACGCTAAGTCCCATTCTTTCAAGCTTCATACTAAGCTCGTGAGGCGTTCTTTCAGGGCTGTTTGTTAAAAACACAAATTTTTTATTATTATCAAGCATCCAATTTACAAACTCCAAAACGCCATCCAAAATTTTATTTCCGTGATATATAACTCCATCCATATCACATATAAATCCGTCCTTGCACAAAATTTCCTTTATCATAATTTATCCCCCTGTTTATTTATTAAACATAAAATTAATTATATATTTAAACAGCCATGCTGTTTTAACAATCGCTTTTATACCCTATAAGCCTGAGTATTTGCCCTTTTTCCGAATTCATCAATAACGTCGAGCCTGAAATATCCGAAATCGTCCTTTATTTCAAACTCAGCTTCACACAAAAACTCTCCTTCCTCAGCCGCTTTGCATTTTGAATATCTTCCTTCTGTGGACAAAAGAATCTTTTTTGCCTTACTGCACTTTATTTTAACAATATCGCCATCCAAAACAAGGCTATAAATTTCAGGACCTGTAGAGCTGTAAAAATTTCCGTTTAAAAGTCCATTTATTACATTATCATACGTCAGCGACTCACAATTAACCATAACGAAAGCTCCAAACGAATCTATCAGCCCATCTATGTTATGATTATCATCTCCGCACATTGCAAAAATGTTTTTTCCGTCTCTTAAAAAATCATCAAAAACATTTATATCATACTCATAAATACCGCTCACATTCACAGAGCTGTTATATATTTCAACTCCCCACAAACCCTCGTATTTACCATATTCACGATAATTTTCAAGCGACCATCTCGGATGATTATAACTGACAAAAAAACCGTTATCATTCGCTTCCTTTACAATATTATTTATGCACTCCGCTCCGTAAACTCTTTTAGTATCTCCAAATTTCTCAATATTTGTCTTTAAATCTTTCTCGTTAGAATAATGGTCAGCAGTTGAGCAATACAACAAAGAATTTTCATTATGTTGGTCTTTTGCGTATAAATTCAAATGACAAACCTTCATTTTCAGATTTTTCAAAGTAGATTGCTCGGCAAATTCTTTTATTGCATACTCCGCACTTGTTATCGTAATAAAATTTTCATCATCAAGATATGAATTATCACGCACAGCCTCGTGGTCTGTAATCGCTAAAAAGCTATACCCCTTATCCTTATATACCTTCTTTAACTCCTCGGGCGTATATTTTCCGTCCGACTTTGTACTATGACAATGCATATTCCCCTTAAAAAACTTTTTTCCCTCATCAAGTAAAATTTTTTTCATTTATTTATACACTTCCTTTGCAAATATAAATCAATCAATTTTGTTGCAAATCGGGGCTATAGCATTTTTTTGCTATAGCCCCCCAAAAACTAATTACAAGCTCATTTTCGCAACAAAGCTTAACGGTTATTTTGCTATTAAACTTTACTTATAAAAATTATTTATCGGTATCCCTAAGCTCAACACGTCTGATTTTTCCGCTTATTGTTTTTGGAAGTTCGTCCATAAATTCAACAATTCTCGGATATTTGTACG
>JAZNSA010000146.1:0-5586 GCA_045590935.1 Clostridia bacterium
AGAATTTTTTTCAGTCGACAATTTTTTTCCTATAATCCGTTTCATTCCTTAAACCTGAGTGAAACCTCGCCGCTGCCTATTTTTCGTATGTTAGAAAACTCGTCTTTTACAATTAGTGCACCTTCGTCATCTATATCCAAAACGTTGACTAACGCCTTTTTCCCAGCCTCAAAAAGATATACATTTTGCCCCAAAACAAGAGAGTTTTCCCGATAAGCCGAAATTATATCATCAAAATTGTCAAGCGATTTATAAACCTTATAAAGATTTGAAACAACCTCTGCCGCAAGCTTATTTATATTTATATCTATATCCGTATTCTCTTCAATTGTTGTTACAATATCTTTAAGCTCGCCTCCAAAGCTTTCCGATTTTCCAAAAACATTTATTCCAATTCCGACAACTATAAAATCAGCACTTTTGCCTCCATCAGAAATTGCCGACTCGCACAAAATCCCGCAAGCTTTTTTGTTTCCTATATAGACATCGTTAACCCATTTTATCAAAACATCTCCGCAGTAGCTTTTTATCGCACGCATAACAGCAACCGCCGCTCCCGCAGTAATCTTAAGAGCCGAATAAAGAGTGGATTTCGGGCGTATTATATAGCTTAAATATATTCCGCCCTCCTCCGACAAAAAGCTTCTTCCCATTCTTCCTCGCCCGCCGTTTTGGCGCCTAGCAATAATAAGGGTGCAGTCCTTTGCACCCTTATTAGCAAGCTTTTTTGCATCGTCGTTTGTTGAGCTTGTTTCATCAAAAAACACAAGCTCACTAACACAGCTTTCATCAAGCTTTTCTATTTCGTTAAGTATTTTTTCTCTATCTAATATTTTATCCATATTTATCACACGTTAAATCTAAACAGAACAATATCTCCGTCCTTCATAACATATTCCTTACCCTCGGAACGAACAAGACCCTTTTCCTTTGCTGCCGCCATTGTTTTATTTTCCATTAAATCGTTGTATGCAATAACCTCTGCACGAATAAATCCTTTTTCAAAATCAGTATGAATTTTTCCCGCCGCCTGAGGCGCTTTCGTTCCATTTGTTATTGTCCACGCACGAACCTCAGGCTCGCCCGCAGTAAGATAGCTTATAAGCCCTAAAAGCTTATAGCTTGCTTTAACAATTTTGTCAAGTCCCGATTCTTCAAGCCCGATTGCCTGCAAAAACTCAAGCTTTTCTGCCGCATCAAGCTGAGCAATTTCTTCCTCTATTCTTGCCGAAACAGCAATAACCTCAGAGCCTTCCTCTTTTGCAAATTTCTCAACCTCGCAAACAAAGCTGTTGTTTTCAATTCCGTTTGAAAAATCGTCCTCGGAAACATTTGCAACATACAAAACAGGCTTCATCGTCAAAAGCGCAACCTCACGCATAATATCCGCTTCCTCTTCGGAATAATCGTATGATCTGGCGGGTTTTCCTTCCTCTAAAAACTTTTTAACATTCTCAAGAAGGTCAAGCTCAACTTGAAATTTCTTGTCGCCCTTAAGCGCTTTTTTAACTCTGTCTATTCTTCTTTCAAGCATTTCAATATCAGCAAAAATAAGCTCAAGAGTTATTGTTTCAATATCTCTTAGAGGACCGATTTTTCCGTCTACATGAACAATATTACTATCTTCAAAGCAACGAACAACGTGAACAATTGCATCAACCTCACGAATGTGCGACAAAAACTTATTTCCAAGACCCTCGCCTCTGCTTGCACCTTTAACAAGACCTGCAATATCAACAAATTCGATTATTGCGGGTGTAACCTTTTTCGGATTATACATCTTTGCAAGCTCATCAAGCCTTTCGTCAGGCACGCTTACTATTCCTACATTCGGCTCAATAGTACAAAACGGGTAGTTTGCCGCTTCAGCTCCCGCCTGAGTTATTGCATTAAAAAGGGTTGATTTGCCAACGTTTGGCAACCCTACGATACCTAATTTCATTTCTTTCATTTCTCCTTTATTTTCAATGGTTTTAAAATTGGCTTGACACCAATTAGTCCGCTATACTTTCCAACTACGTTATTGTACCACAATATTATCCAATAGTCAATAGCAAAAGTTTCGTATACGCTAGCAAAAAAACGCTCCGTCTGCATTTTGCAGATAAGCGGTTTTTCATACATTTATGTACGCATTTATTTATGCGTTTGTATCGTAAAATGCGATATTTTCAATTTGCTCGCTATCCTCTTTCGGCAAAAGCCCTTCTCTGTCAGGACCGATGTTTACAAGAAAATTCGCTCCTCTGCCTACCGACATATAATAAATTCCCAAAAGCTCATCAAAGCTTTTTCTTGTATGCTCATCGCAATCGCTGTAAAACCAATTTTTCTCTCGCATTTTAAAATCGCATTCGACAGGAAGAAACGCACGTCCGCCAACCTCATTAATTTTTTCCTCAAGGATAAATTGATGAAATTCGTCTGTTAAATTATAGTGCGGAAAAGGTACAAAACCCCTCTCATTTCCAACCCACCTAACGTCAGGGTCGTACATACTAAATATCAATATATCGAATTGCTTTGTACCATTTCTTTCCAATCAGATATAGAAACCTCAACGCCGTATTTTAAAATATCAGCTCCGCTAATTTTTACTGCAAAATTTAATATTTTTGAATAAGCCTTAATGCAATTAAAATAGATTGCTCTCTTGTAATTTCACTTTGTGGCGCAAAGCATTCATTTCCAACGCCCATAACAATTTTATTAACACTCATAAAATATACGCTATTTCTCGCCCATTCCGAAATTTCGCTATCATCGCCAAAAATAACAGGATGATTATATACCTCTTTACCCTCCACGCTTTCGTTTATAACATAATAAAGCGGTAATTTTGCACTCGGTGGACCTGCCGTAACAATATTTATATTTTTAATTTTTTCCAATATCCTGGTCAACATCGTAGCAGCTTGTTCCCTTGTTAAAACCGCATCCGGCAAAAACTCATTTTCCGAAACACCCTTAATAATTCCTGCATTATACAATTTTATAACCGCTTCATTATCGCAATCAACAAAAGGTTTATCATACGCTATTTCAATGCTTTCTCCGCCTAACAACTCATAAGCTCTCATACAAATCAGAGCAAACTCTTCCCTTGAAGCATTTTCTTTCAAGTCCGTTTTAAGTAGCTTTTCAGGTATAAGATTTTTATCTCTTGCTATATTTATTTCCTCTGTTGCCCACGGTGAACAAACTATTTCATCATTGGAAATCGGATTTTTAATATACCCATACTTCATCGTGTCATAATCAAGCACAGGCAAAATTCCATTTGAAAATCTTGCATCATAATCAACCTGACCATTAAGCTCATATATAGCATTTGCCCTATAATCATATAGCCATCGCTTGCCATCCTCAAGCACCGCATAAACAACACCCTCGCCAAGCTCATCAAGCTCTTTATAAATTGACTCAAATACAACTTCTCCAAATGAATTTATATATCCGAAACGCTCCTCATATTCCCCTATTTTTTTTGTGATTTTTAAAAACTCACTATCTCCAATAAATTTATTAAGAACTACACCTTCGCCAAATTCAACAACCACCTTGCCGCTTGCATCAACAAGCTTTCTTCTGTCAACAATTGCAAACCTTTCAAACAAGCTTATGCTGCTATATGTATCAGGAACGATTTTATTTCCGTCAAAATCAAATGCCGAATAAAGCGAAGTCGTTGCATCGTAGCCAACAATTATGCTTTCGCTCGCCTCAAGTATGCTATAGCTTTCAAGATTTATATTCAAAACATTTCCATGTTTATCAATAGTTTTTATTTGACCGTCGGCAATTGAAACAAGCTCTCCCCTGAAATCATCTGCTTGCCAAAGCGAATCGGGCGCAAAAAGTGTTTCGCCATTTTCATTTATAAATCCATATTTTCCTTGGGTATATGTTCCATAAGGACTCAAAACTCCGCCCGCTCCTGTTCTTGAAACGCCATTGTAAAAGCCGTAAACATATTCGTATGTAGGGGCTATAACCTCAACGCCATTTGAATCCATATATCCAAATTTCCTATTTCTGCTTATCCTTATAAGGTCGCTTTTTCCATCTCCCGCATTGCTCATTAAAAAGCTATAATTCTTTTGCTCTGTTTTCGGGTGGACATCTACATACGCATCATATACATACTGAGTCAGTTGCTTTCCTTCCGTATTAAAAAACGCAGCCATATTGTTATCATCAAGCGCCATAATAAGCCCATTATGACAGATGTTAAAAATCGTGCCGTCGAAACCGAAAACCTTCTCGCCAAGAGTATTAATAACGCCTTTCGTACCATCCTGCAGCACTACCTCAGCAATACCCTCTTCATTAAACGCCCTCGCATAATTGTAGGTTGGCAAAATTTCAAACTCCCTCGTAAAACTGCTGTTAACGTCAATCGGCTCAGCATTCACACTGCTATTTAAAAAAAGACACACAACAAAAAACAAAATAAATATTTTTTTCATTTTCAACCCCCCTCACATCGGAATTTATTAATAATCTTCGCTTATATAATCAGGCGGTGCAAGCAGAAGCTCTGGATTTTTCATAAGATGTTTAAAATGCTTGATTGCCATTGAAAAATAAAACCCATCGCAAATACGCTCGTCCAACACCAATCTTATATTGATAACATTTTTAGTTTTAATTTCCCCATCACTGCCAAGCTCGTGAACAACTTCTTTTTTTCCGATTGCAAGAAATATGGACGTTGTACCAAACTCATAAAGGTGATGATAAATCGAATTAAGCCCAATTGAGCCAACGTTTGTAACAAAGAGGCTCGAATGAAACGGACTTACCCTATTAATTATCTTAGGCATCTTTCCAATTGCATCAAGATTACGAATTATCCAAACAAAAAACTTTCTTAAAAATCCCGGAAGCATATTAACAAGCCTTACCGTTACATCCGTTTCATTGCTTTTTCCTTCATCACTTGATTTTGCATCGCTGACCGCATCATTAAACTTTTTTGCAACCTCAAAAAGAGTATCAGTTTTTTCAAACTCAGGCATAACAAGCATTTCCGCCGCATCCTTGCTCATGCTTTTTTTAACAGCCAAGGATGCACGAAGATAGCTCCTTGAATAAATTTTTCGTCCGCTGACAAAGCGGTTTAATCTCGGCTTTTGAACTAAAGTTCTAATAGCCGCCGCAACAAAAACGTGATAAGTTGAAAGATTTGGAATTTCCTTTCTATGCTCAACAACAAACCTTCTCAAATCCGAAATATCAATTTGTTCTTCAAAAAACACCTGACAATCTAGCCTCGACCTCATAATATGAGGTATCAGGTGAAACAATGGGTCGCTGTCCTTAACCCTGAAACCGTCGTACCTATCGCCAAAGCGACGTACTCTCTCCTTAACCTGTGCCATATTTCTCCCCCTTATTTTTTTATACTTCCCCTTTTATTATTTTCATTATATAAAGACTGAATGGTTTGGATGCCAATGTTTTGGTGATTGCGACATGTAAGGTTTAGATGCAAACCTTTTTTGTCGATATAAAAATTTCGTTTGCTCTACATTTAGCAATGACTTGTTATCATTTTTCAAAATTATAATATAAATATCTCAT
>JAZNSA010000147.1:0-9631 GCA_045590935.1 Clostridia bacterium
GCTCTTTTGCTTTCTTAGCATCAGCAGGTGTGTCAGCATTTGTTCTAACCTTAAGAGTTCTGAACTCATCAGCCCAATCCATAATTCTGCCGAACTCGCCTGCGATTTCAGCATCAACTGTTGGAATAACACCATCATAAATATTACCTGTTGAACCGTCTATAGAAATGAAGTCTCCTTCATTGTATGTCTTGCCTGCAAGAGTAAACTTCTTGTTTTCTTCGTCCATAACAATATCGCCGCAACCCGATACACAGCATGTACCCATACCACGAGCAACAACGGCTGCGTGAGATGTCATACCGCCACGAACTGTTAAGATACCCTGAGAAGCTTTCATTCCTGTAATATCTTCAGGAGAAGTTTCCAAACGAACCAAAACAACCTTTTCGCCCCTAGTGTTCCATTCTACAGCATCTTCTGCCGTAAATACAACCTTACCGCAAGCAGCTCCAGGAGAAGCGCCAAGACCTCTGCCTACAGGAGTTGCAGCCTTCAATGCTTTTGCATCAAACTGAGGGTGCAAAAGTGTGTCAAGGTTTCTTGGGTCAATCATAGCTACAGCCTGCTTCTTGTCAATCATGTTTTCATCAACTAAATCGCAAGCAATCTTCAAAGCAGCCTTAGCTGTTCTCTTACCATTTCTTGTCTGAAGCATATAAAGCTTCTTATCCTGAATTGTGAATTCCATATCCTGCATATCTCTGTAGTGGTCTTCAAGAATTGCACAAACCTTATTAAACTCATCAAAAGCCTCAGGGAATTTTTCAGCCATCTCAGCGATAGGCATTGGAGTACGAACGCCTGCAACAACGTCCTCGCCCTGTGCATTTACAAGGAACTCACCCATAAGACCTCTTTCACCTGTAGCAGGGTCACGAGTAAATGCAACACCTGTACCGCAATCATCACCCATATTACCAAACGCCATCATCTGTACGTTAACAGCTGTACCCCAAGAATAAGGGATATCATTATCACGACGATATACGTTAGCTCTTGGGTTATCCCATGAACGGAAAACGGCTTCAACAGCACCCATAAGCTGCTCTGTAGGGTCATCAGGGAAATCCTTACCAATCTTATTTTTATATTCATTTTTAAACTGACCTGCAAGCTCCTTAAGGTCTTCAGCAGTTAACTCAAAGTCCTGCTTAACGCCCTTAGCTTCCTTCATTTCGTCGATAAGCTGCTCAAAATACTTCTTACCAACTTCCATAACAACGTCAGAATACATCTGAATAAATCTTCTATAACAGTCCCAAGCCCAACGAGGATTGTTTGACTTTTTACCCATTGCCTCAACAACATCTTCATTAAGACCAAGGTTAAGAATTGTATCCATCATACCAGGCATCGATGCTCTTGCACCTGAACGAACAGAAACAAGCAAAGGATTTTCCTTATCGCCAAATTTCTTTCCGCAAATTTCTTCCATCTTTGTGATGTTTTTCATTATTTCGGCACGGATTTCATCATTGATTTTTCTTCCGTCCTCATAATACTGTGTACAAGCCTCAGTTGATACTGTAAAACCCTGTGGAACAGGAAGGCCTATTTTTGTCATCTCAGCAAGGTTTGCACCTTTACCGCCAAGAAGCTCTCTCATCGAAGCATCGCCTTCGCTGAAAAGATAAACAAATTTTTTCATTTTAAAATTCCTCCTTAAAAAATTTCATTAGTTTCACTTTTTTTATAAACATATAAATAAAATTATAAGATAAAAAAGCAATTCTGCTTTACTTGCAGCTAAATATAAATAAATGTATAATTGTATAAAATATTATTTTGATGTTATTTCGACTGTTTTTGTTTCATCATCCCACGTTACTTCTGCGCCAAGTGCATCAAAAAAACTTTCCCTTTCGCTCTTTTTTTGTTTTCATTATTTAATATTACACTCTATGACATATCTATTATACAACATATAATCGATAAAATCAAGTGAAAAATTTAAAAAGAAAAAAACAATTAAAATTGTTCAAAAAAATCCATTTTTTGACTAATATTTTATAGCGTTTTTACATCTATTTTACCTAAAATCTACAACAACAATAAAACTTAACAGTGAATATAGCATTAAAATAAAAATAAAAATAAAAAAGTGCTCTAAAAGACTTTACTTTAGCGGAGAATTGTGATATTATATGATGTGGATTTGTATATTTTATGCTTTTTGGACTTATACGCCTGTTGTAAGCCTATATTATTTAGTTTTACAGGCAGAAAGGTTTTGGTTAATATGAATAATAAAGTTAATATGGATAGTATTTTCACTCCTGCCGTTGCTTCTATGCAAGCTTCTGCAATAAGAGAAATCTTTAAGCTTATCGACAGAGAAAATATAATTTCTCTTGCGGCGGGTATCCCTGCCCCTGAGCTTTTTCCCGCAAAGGAATGGAGCGAAATAACAAGCGAAATTTTAACAAATAACGCAAAAACAGCATTGGTATATGGCGTAACGGAGGGCTATTTACCTCTCAGGAACATAACTAAACAAAGAGCAACCGACCTTGGAGTTTTCAAAGAAAACGAGGACGAGCTTATTATAACAAGCGGTGCTCAGCAGGCTATTGACCTTGCCGCAAAGGTTTTGCTAAACGTTGGCGACGGAGTTTTGGTTGAGCAACCAAGCTTTATCGGGTCGCTAAACTCCTTCCGTTCTTATGGCGCTGAGCTTTATGGCGCTGATGTTGACGAGGACGGTATGAATTTAGAGCAAGCTGAGGCTCTTTTAAAGGAGCACAAAAATATTAAAATGATTTATACAATCCCGACTTTCCAGAATCCGTCGGGAGTAACAATGAGCACAAAAAAGAGAAAGGCTCTTTTAGAGCTTGCAGAAAAATATAATGTGTTTATTTTAGAGGATAATCCCTATGGTGAGCTAAGATTTAAAGGCGAGCCTCTTGCAACAATAAAATCTATAGACAACTCAGGCAGAGTTATTTATGCGGGAACATATTCAAAAACTCTTGCCCCCGGAATAAGAGTCGGCTTTGTAAGCGCTCCCGCTCCAATAGTTGACAGAATTGTTGTTGTAAAGCAAGTAAACGACGTTAATACGGCAGTTTTAAGCCAGATGATGGTTTATGAATATATTACAAGATATGATTTTGATGCGCATATCAAAAAATGCTCCGAGGTATATGGAAAGAGATGTGATTTAATGCTTTCCGAAATGGATAAGCATTTCCCTAAGGAATGTACATATTCTCGCCCTGACGGTGGAATATTTATTTTATGTACTATGCCTGAGGGAACAAATACAAACAAACTTTTAGAAGCGGCAATTGAGAAAAACGTTGCATTCGTTCCGGGAAACAGCTTTATGATAGACATAAACTCTCCTTCCAACGTTTTCCGTTTGAACTATTCTGTTACAAACGAGGATTCAATTGTTAAAGGAATCGGCATACTTTCCGAGGTTTTGAAAGACTTTATTAAATAGTTAATACATAATATAAATTGAGGTGTTTATTTTGAGTGATACAAATTTACAGCAACCCGAAAGAAAAAAGAGAATATTTTCAGGAATACAGCCATCCGGCTGCGTTACCCTTGGAAACTATTTAGGTGCAATTAAGAATTGGGTTGATTTGCAAGACGATTATGAATGTTTATTTTCCGTTGTTGACCTTCATTCAATAACAGTCAGACAAGAGCCTGCTGAATTAAGGAAAAGATGCGTTGAATTTTTAAGCTTGTTTCTTGCGTGCGGCTTAGACCCTGAAAAAAATATAATGTATTTTCAGTCGCACGTTCCTCAGCACGCTGAGCTTTCCTGGATTTTAAATTGCTATACATATATGGGCGAGCTCAACCGTATGACTCAGTTCAAAGATAAAAGCGCAAAACACGCAGACAATATAAATGTTGGTCTGTTTGCATATCCCGACCTTATGGCAGCAGATATTTTGCTTTATCAGACAGACCTTGTACCTGTTGGTGTTGACCAGAAGCAGCATCTTGAGCTGACTCGAGATATTGCAAGCCGCTTCAACGGAATATACGGCGATGTGTTTACTGTTCCCGAGCCGTTTATATCAAAGGTTGGCGCTAAAATTATGAGTCTTACTGAGCCAACAAAGAAGATGTCAAAATCCGACTCTAATCCAAAAGGATTCATCTCAATCGTTGAGGACGGAAGCGTTATCGCAAAGAAAATTAAAAGTGCAGTAACGGATTCGGACGGAAGAGTTTGCCGAGGCGAAGGAAAAGAAGGCATCGAAAACCTTATGAATATTTTGAGTGCTGTTACAGGCGAAAGCCTAGAGTCTATCGAAGACCGTTTTTCAGGCAGAGGCTATGGCGAATTTAAAGGCGAGGTTGCGGAAGCTGTTGTTGAAAGTCTTCGTCCGATAAAAGAAAGATATGAGCATTATTTAAAAGACAAAGCTTATATCGAAAGCGTATACAAAAACGGTGCTGAATTGGCAGGAAGTCTTGCCGTAAGAACGCTTAGCAAGGTTCATAAGAAAATAGGCTTTGTTCAAAAAGCAAGATAAAGAGTAAGATAAAAAGTCAGAGGTGAATTTGTTTGAATATTTATATAATTCTTGCCGCATCATTTATATGCACCTTTCTTTTCACATTTGCTTTCGTGCCGGTTGCAAAAGCAGTTGCGGAAAAAATAGGTGCCATTGATATTCCCAAAGATGACAGAAGAATGCATAAATACCCTATTCCGCGCCTTGGCGGACTTGCTATATTTTTAGGCTTTCTTATAGGTGTGTTGGCCTTTGTTGGTCTTTCAAGAGAGGTAATAGGTCTTTTGGTTGGAGCTGTTATAATTGTTGTTTTAGGAATAATTGACGATTGCAAAACGCTTTCGGCAAAGTTAAAATTTCTTGTTCAGATAGTTGCCGCAACAATAACAGTTTGTATAGGAAATATTAAAATTGATATTTTTACAAATCCAAACATTTTCTCTGAGCAAGCAATAATTTTGATTGCCGATTGGCTATCAATTCCTGTTACGGTTCTTTGGATTGTTGCAATAACAAATGCAGTTAATCTTATCGACGGATTAGACGGGCTTGCGGCAGGCGTTTCAAGCATTGCAGCCGTTTCTCTTATATTTGTCAGCGCAATTGTTGACCAACCTATTATTGAGCTTCTTGCCGTTATAATTGCGGCGGCTTGCTTTGGCTTTTTGCCTCACAACTTTGCCCCGAAAGGAAAAAAAATAATAATGGGCGACACGGGCTCAACATTTCTTGGATTTTCGCTTGCAGTTTTATCTGTTCAGGGTGTTTTCAAGAGCTATGCGATAATTTCATTTGCAATTCCGTTTTTGATTTTAGGTCTTCCTATTTTTGATACGGCATTTGCTATTTTAAGAAGACTTTTAACAGGAAAAGGAATTATGACTCCCGACAGAGGTCATATTCATCACAAGCTTGTTGATATGGGCTTTACTCAAAAGCAGTCCGTTTTTATTTTGTATGCAATGAGCTGTGTTTTGGGAATAACGGCTGTTGTGTTAGCGCACGATAACGCCTTAAGAGCAATGCTTTTCCTGATTGGAGTTTTAATATTTGTTATGGCTGCTGCTATTTTATCGCTTAAAAAATCCGATAGAAATTCAAGCGGTAATGATGAAGACAATATTAAGGTAATCCTTGGAAAGCCAAAAGAACCTGAAAACAATTCCGATAATAAATCTGACAACGAATAGAATTTTATAAATTAACGGGGAGGATAAAATTATGAACAAAATTAAAGTTATTACCGTTTTTGGAACAAGACCCGAAGCAATAAAAATGGCACCGCTTGCAATTGAACTTGCAAAATGCCCACATATAGATGCAAAAATATGCGTTACCGCTCAGCATCGTCAGATGCTTGACCAGGTTCTTGAAATGTTTGGTTTAACTCCTGACTACGATTTGGATATTATGAAGGAGCGCCAAAGTCTTGTTGGCATAACTGCCCGAGTTCTACAAGGACTAGACGAGGTATTGCAAAAGGAACAGCCCGATGTTGTTTTGGTTCACGGAGATACGTCAACAACCTTTGCAGGTGCGCTTGCTTCGTTTTATAATAAAACAAAAATCGGTCATGTTGAAGCAGGATTAAGAACGTATGATAAATATTCTCCGTTTCCTGAGGAAATGAATCGTTGTCTGACAAGCGTTATGGCAGATTACCATTTCTCACCAACAAAAGCAAACAAACAAAATCTTTTAAGGGAAAATATTTCTGCAGATAAAATATATATCACAGGAAACACGGTTATAGATGCGCTTTCAAGTACGGTAAAGGAAGATTATACCTTTGAAAACGAAGCCTTAAACGAGCTTGATTTTGAAAACGAAAGAATAATTTTAGTAACTGCTCACAGACGTGAAAATCTTGGTGAACCATTAAAGAATATCTGTTATGCGCTAAAAGAGATTATCGAAACTCATAAGGACACAAGAATTGTTTATCCCGTGCATCTTAACCCTGCCGTTAGAGAGGTTGTTTTCGATATACTTGGTAGCTGCGACAGAATAACTCTTATCGACCCCGTTGGCGTTAATGACCTTCACAATGCAATGTCAAGATGCTTTATGGTTATGACTGACTCAGGCGGACTTCAAGAAGAAGCTCCTTCTTTGGCAAAGCCCGTTGTTGTTTTAAGAAAAGAAACAGAGCGTCCTGAGGCAGTTGAAGCAGGAACAGTTGTAATTGCAGGAACAAACAAGGACGACATATTAAATATTGCTTGCGATATTCTTGATAACAAGTCTTCTTACGACAAAATGGCACACGCCGCCAACCCTTACGGCGACGGCAACGCTTCAAAAAGAATTGTTGATGCCCTATTGTATGAATGGGGAATAACAGACAAAAGACCTGCTGACTTTAAATAAGCCATACAAGCAATAACGATGGAGGATATTTGAATGAAAATCGGATTTGACAACGATAAGTATATTTCTATGCAATCGCAACATATCAAAGATAGGATTGCCACCTTTGGTGATAAGTTATATTTGGAGTTTGGCGGAAAGCTTTTCGATGACTATCACGCATCAAGAGTTTTGCCGGGCTTTGCTCCCGACAGCAAAATTAAAATGCTTACTCAGATTTCTTCTCAAGTCGAAATAGTTATTGCCATAAATGCAGGCGATATCGAAAAAAGTAAAATTCGTGGCGATTTGGGCATAACCTACGAGCAGGATACACTAAGGCTTATAGATGCTTTCAGAAATATGAATTTGTATGTCGGAAGCGTTGTTTTAACTCGCTTTATGGCGCAAAGCTCTGCTGTAGCATTTGAAAAAAGATTAAATAAATTAGGAATAAACGTATACCATCATTTTTCCATTGAAGGCTATCCGTACAATATAAACCACATTGTCAGCGACGAGGGCTATGGTAAAAACGACTATATAGAAACAACAAGACCTCTTGTTGTTATTACTGCACCTGGTCCCGGAAGCGGAAAAATGGCGGCTTGCCTCTCTCAACTATATCACGAGCACAAGCGCGGAACAAAGGCAGGTTATGCAAAATTTGAAACTTTTCCTATATGGAATTTGCCTCTGCGCCACCCTGTAAATTTGGCGTATGAAGCGGCAACCGCTGAGCTTAAAGACGTTAATATGATTGACCCGTTTCACCTTGAGGCTTATGGTCAAACAACGGTAAACTACAATCGTGATGTTGAAAATTTTCCTGTTTTGAAAACAATCTTTGAAAGGATATATGGCGAATGTCCATATAAATCACCTACGGATATGGGTGTTAATATGGCAGGAAACTGTATTTTTGACGATGTTGCTGTTCAAAATGCGGCAAAACAGGAAATCATAAGAAGATATTATGCCGCTTTGGAAAATCGCTTAAAAACAAATAGCGATTCCTCTGAGGTTAATACAATTGAGAAGCTTATGCAGCAAGCGAACATTTCTCCTTTAGACAGGCCCGTTTGCGCTGCCGCAATCCAAAAGCACGAGCAAACTGCTCAGCCTGCAACTGCAATACAGATGGAGGACGGAACAATTATAACGGGAAAAACCTCGGAAATGCTTGGCGCATCTGCATCGATGCTTCTTAATGCGCTAAAGTATCTGGCTAATATAGACGACCCTGTAAAGCTTATTGACCCATCCGTTATTGAGCCTGTTACAGATTTGAAAATCAATCATTTAGGAAATATTAATCCAAGACTGCATTTAGATGAGCTTTTAATTGCTCTTGCGGTTTGTGCCGCTGAAAGTGCAAAGGCAAAGCTTGCTCTTGATAATTTAAAAAACTTGCACGGTCTTGAGGCTCATTCCTCTGTTATTCTTTCAGAAGTTGACAAAAATATATTTAAAAGGCTTGGAATTAACATAACTTGTGAGCCAAAATATCAAACAAAATCACTTTATCATAAGTAAATTTAGTTTGTAAAAAAACATATCATTGATATTTTACTATGTAACCATTGTAAAAAGATAAAGAAAGTGCGTTATTTTCCTTTTACAAACGCACTTTTTTATTATAATTATTATATTTAATTCAAAACGAAAGAAGTTTTTAACGTGAAAAAATACAAATATGAATGTCATTGCCATACTACCATTATGAGTCCTTGTGCAAGGGTTGATGCAAAAACACTTGTTGAGAAATATATAGAAGCCGGATATGACGGAATATATATAACGGACCACTTCTTTGCAAAAAACGATTTTAACAACTATTACGAGCTTTCGTGGCGCGATTTTATCGACAATCATTTTAGTGGCTACGAGGCAGTTTCGGAAGCGGCAAACGGCAGAATTGATGTTTTCTGCGGTGCGGAGCTTAGAATTCTTACAAATATAAACGATTATCTCGTATATGGCGTCGACAAAAACTTCTTTTATGAGCACGACTTGATTAAAATGACCCTATGCGAGGTTTATGATGCAATAAAGGGTGCGGGCGGCTTATTGTTTCAGGCGCACCCTTTCAGAAATAACATGGTCGTAACATCGCCCAAATATCTTGACGGAATTGAGGTATATAACGGAAACGCAAGACAGGAATCCCGAAATACCATTGCTCAGGTTTGGGCGGATAAGTTTGACCTTTTAAAAATTAGCGGGTCTGATTTTCACGAATTGGAGGACCTTGCAAGAGGCGGAATTTTAACACCTGTAAAAATCAAGAGTGAACGCGATTTTGCAGAGGTTATACGTTCTAAAAACTATAGCCTTATAGAAACGCTTTAATTTCATTTTTAAATTGATATAGCAGTATTCAGGAGGTTACGTATGGAAACAGCAAAAATAGTTTCTAATCAAGTTTTTATAATGTTTATCCTTATTATTTTAGGCTTTGTTCTTGTAAAAGCAAAAATGATAACCCAAAACGGCTCAAAGGAGCTTTCAAACCTTTTATTAGGCATCGTTTCGCCATGCGTTTTAATAAAATCGTACAGTACTGATTTTCAGTCCGATTTGGCTATCGACCTTTTAAAATGCTTTGGATTTTCGCTTGCTATTCATATTGTTGCAATAATTATTGCAACAATCATAGTAAGGGACAATAGCGAAGCCAAAAGTCGCATCAATCGTTTTTGCATTATTTATTCAAACTGCGCTTTTATGGCAATCCCCCTTTTGCAAACAAGTTTGGGCGATGAAGGAGTTTTCTTCGGGTCGGCTTATCT
>JAZNSA010000148.1:0-2767 GCA_045590935.1 Clostridia bacterium
GACTTACGCCTATCGCCTGTCCGTTTTTAGCATAGCAAACTGAGTTTGACTGCGTATATTTCAAAGTTATAAGTGCAATAATTAAGTCTACCTTTGCTAAATCAGGCAAGTTCTTATTTTCAGTTACAAGCTCGCAAAGAAGTTCATTATCAATTTTAAAATTATTTCTTCCCTGCTCAAACGTAATTCCAAAAACCTGCTTTGTTTCAATTTCGTCAGGAACATAATTTTCATCTATTTTAACAATGTTATAATTGCCTTTTCTTTTTGTTTTTAAAATTTCCAAAGCTTCTTCGCTGTATGACGGCGCAATAACACCATCAGAAACCTCACGAGCAATAAGACGTGCAGTTGTTGCATCACATTCGTCGCTAAGTGCAATCCAATCACCAAAGGACGACATTCTGTCCGTTCCTCTTGCTCTTGCATAAGCAGTTGCCAATGGAGATTCATCAAGCCCTTCGATATCATCAACAAAGCAAGCCTTCTTAAGCTTCTCGTCCATTTTTATACCAACAGCCGCCGAAGTAGGACTAACGTGCTTAAACGAAGTTGCCGCAGGCATATTCAAAGCTTTTTTAAGCTCTGAAACAAGCTGCCAGCTATTTAGTGCATCCAAAAAATTTATATAACCCGGTTTTCCGTTTAAAATTTCAATAGGAAGCTCCTTTGAATTATTCATATATATTTTCGACGGTTTTTGATTTGGATTACAGCCATATTTTAACTCAAATTCTTTCATTTTTATGCTCTCCTTACTTATTCTTATTTATCATTCTGTTTTGAATTTCTCCGGTTTCTAAGTCAGTATACCTTACATAAATAGAAATTTTATTTTCCTCATTTAAATTTGACCAAATTTTGTCCGTGAATACATCAATATCATTTTCAATCTTAACTCTCTCAGGCTCACCTGTAAATGTAGGGATTGGATTTCCATCGCACATATATGTATGAATAAAATGTCCCGTTCCGCTAATTGGAGCGTATGAAAATGTATATCTGTTACAAGCAGTTCCTTCAGCATCAGCGCTTTTTAAAATGCTCATTTTGTAAGAAAAATCATTTTCCCCAAAAGTCAGCATTGCACTGATTCTTGGAGTTAAATTTGGAGCATCAGGCTCGAACTCTCTTGTATCAAGCGCTTGCTCAAACGTTTTTCCGTCTTTAATAAAATCATAAATAGTATCAGTTTGGTCTCCGTTTGTTACAATAAGCTTGTTTTCAAATTTTTTAATTGGAGAATAAATTATAAGGCTTGGGTCAGAAACCTTGCTTGCATCAAAAGGATGAATGATAACCTCTTCCCCATTTTCAACAAACACTCTGTTCCTAGAGTTTTCACTTCTGCCCATTATAAAATACGCACTTACTGCATAACGTGAATTTTCGCTTTTTCCAACAACAATTCCTCTTCCAACATAGGAATTATCGCAAATAAGATTTCCAATATCATTAATTTCGTATACGTTCAATTCTATCTTCCTTTCAAAGCTTTTTCTTTTGCAATTCTTTTGCAAGTTATTTCAACTGCCCTTGGAAGCAATTTCCATTCTGCTTTCTCCATAATTCTCTTTTGAAGAGTTTCAGGCGTGTCGTCTTTTTTTATATTTACTGCCTTTTGAAGTATTATTTCGCCGCCATCGGGAATTTCGTTTACAAAATGCACCGTTGCACCACTAACCTTAACCCCGTACTCAAGCGCCGCTTCGTGAACTCTTAAGCCATAAAATCCTTTGCCGCAAAACGACGGAATAAGCGAAGGGTGCACATTTATAATACGCTTTTCAAATTTCGACGTAAACCACGACGATAAAATACACATAAATCCCGCAAGCACGATAACATCTATTTCTTTTTCAACCATCAACTCATATAGCTTCTTTTCAAATTCTTCAAAGCCAAGCTTGCTTTTTTCTATCACACACGTTTCAATTCCAGCTTTTTCCGCTCTTTTTAGTGCATACGCATCTGTTTTATTTGAAACAACAAGCTTTATGTTACCATTCTTTAGCTTTCCCGCTTTTTCAAAATCGATAAGCGCTTGCAAATTAGTACCACCGCCGGAAACAAAAACGCAAACATTCGTTAACATATTTTCACGCTTTCGTCGCCTTTAACAATCTCACCCATAACATAAGCATCCTCGCCGCAGTTTCTAAGAATTTCAACAGCTTTGTCGCAATCCTCTTTTTTAACAACTATGCTCATACCAACGCCCATATTAAACGTATTAAACATATCTCTCTCATCGATATTTCCTGTTTTTGCAATAAGGTCGAATATAGGAAGAATTTTAAGAGCTTTTTTGTCAATCTTCGCAGTAAATCCGCTTGGAATACTTCTTGGAATATTCTCATAAAAGCCTCCGCCCGTAATATGAGAAACAGCTTTAACAGTTATTTCATCAAATAGCGCCAACATAGGTTTAACATATATTTTAGTCGGAGTTAAAAGCGTTTCTCCAATGCTCTTTCCGCCAAGCTCCGCAACAGGGGTTTTTATATTTGCATTTTCAACATCAAAAACCTTTCTTACAAGCGAAAATCCGTTGGAATGAACGCCGCTCGACGGAATAGCTATAATAGCATCTCCCTCGCAAATTGTTGTATTATCCAAAATTTTATCCTTGTCAACAACACCAACAGAAAATCCTGCCAAATCGTATTCATCAATTGGATAAAATGCGGGCATTTCAGCAGTTTCGCCACCAATAAGTGCGCATCCAGACATCTCGCAACCCTCAGCAACGCCCTTTGCAATTTGA
>JAZNSA010000149.1:0-3683 GCA_045590935.1 Clostridia bacterium
CCGCTTGGCCTCCGACTTACCTTTATTTTTTGCAAAAGGAGAATGAAAAGTGGTAAATAAAACAATTCTTGAAAATGGACTGACAATCGTGTCCGAGCAGATTGATTATGTTCGCTCTGTGTCAATCGGAGTTTTTATAAAAAACGGTTCTGCACATGAAAATGAAGATGTCTTAGGTATATCACATTTTGTTGAGCATCTTCTATTTAAAGGAACTAAAAATCGAACGGCAAAGGACATTGCATTTGAGATTGATGCTGTAGGAGGCTATTTAAACGCCTATACAACAAAGGAATATACTTGCTACTATGCCAAAATGCTTGACAAAAATTTAAAGCTTGCAATTGATATTTTATCCGATATGATATTAAATCCAAAGCTAGACGATAGCGATATAGATATGGAAAGAAATGTTGTATATGAAGAAATTGCAATGAATGAAGACTCTCCGGAGGATATTGTTCACGATATAATCTTAGAAGCGGCGTTTGGAGCAAAAAGCGGAGTTGGAGCAGCTACGCTTGGAACGTATGAAAGCTTAAAAAGAATTAATTCGGAGGTTATGCGAAATTATATTCAAAAAATGTATACACCTCAAAATACTGTTATTTCTATAACGGGAAATATAGAAGCTAATGCAATTAATTTAATTTCGGAGAAATTTGGAAATTGGGAAAAGGATGGCGGTAGCAATGAATTTCCAATCCCTATATACAAGCCTGAAACTATTTTTAGAAACAAAGATATTGAGCAAACTCATTTCTGCTTAGGCTTTCCTGCCTTTGGCGGAGACGATGATAGAAACTATGATTTGCTTACCTTTAACAATATTTTCGGAAGCGGAATGAGCTCAAATTTGTTTCAAAAGGTCAGGGAGGAAAAAGGGCTTGTTTATTCGATTTTTTCTTATATTTCAACGTTTGTAAGTTCGGGTTTGTTTATTGTTAGTGCAAGTATGCATCCTAAGAATTTGGATGAAGTTTTAAAGATAGTCTTTGATGAAATCGAAAGTATGAAGAAAAAAGATTTCTCATTTAAGCGCTTTAATCAAGCGAAAGAGCAGCTTAAGGGAAACTATATATTAGGTCTTGAGAATGTAAGCTCAAGGATGCAAAGTCTTGGTCGTTCATATCTTTTGTATGACAAATTTCGTACTCCCGATGAAGTTTTGCAAAAAATTGATGATGTAAAATTTGAAAACACTACAGATGTTATAAATCATATTTTTAACAGGGAAAATATGTGCGTTTCCGCAATCGGAAAGACAAATGGTCTTTCCGAAAATATGTTTTTTGATAACTAAAAAAACAATTTAACTAATTGCTATTGACAAATTTGAATTGGCATGCTAGAATATCCTTGAATCAGAAAAGGTTTAAAATTTATTATAATTTTAGGAGAGTGTTTGAAATGAAAAAGGTTATGAAATTAGTGGCTCTTGTATTGGCAATGATGCTTGTTGTTGTTTCATTTGCAGGTTGTGGCAAAGATAAGAAATTTGATTCTTCCGCACCTTCAAATAATAATACTGCAACCGAAGCTCCGTCTCCTGTGGCTGAAGCAAAGCCCGAGGATGCCGTAAAAGGATTTTTTGAGGCAATTAAGGATGTTGATTTTGAAGGCGCAACAAAGTTTTTAAAAGAAGATGTAGAGGGCTATGATTATCTTAAGAATGCTAAAGAAGAATTATTTGACGGCTTAACAAGAGATATGGGTATTGAAGGCGTAAGACCTGAGCATCTTCAGCCTTTGTTTGATGCGGCATTTGATAAGATGAGCTACAAAATTACAGACAGTAAGGTTGACGGAGAAACAGCAGAGCTTAAGGTTGAATTTGCAACACCTAAAGATTTTGAAGCTCTTTTCAATTCTTCTTTAGAAGACATTGACCAAGAGAAGATTATGACAGATTTCGTTGCTGAAAAGGGATATGATATGGAATCCTTCGCCGATGAGGCTTCTAAATGGACCGAAGAAGAAATTAATGACTTTGAGCTTGAAATGGTTTTTTATTTGCTCGATATAGTTGTAGAAAATATTGAAAATGCAAATAGTTTTGAAACAGATGTATTAACTTCAACAGTTAAGCTTGAAAAGGAAGGAAATAATTGGATTATTTCTGAAATGGATGAAGAAATTATTGGTTCTATTGAATAATAGTTAAATCAATATATAAGATTAAATTAAAACGAATTTTCCTTGCCGATTTGGATAATTTTTTTCTAGTCGGCAGGGATTTTTTGTTGAAAAAGTAGTTATATGCTTTTTTATTATAAAAATCCTTGACATAGATTTGCCTTTGTGTTAAACTATTATCAGAAGATGTTAATATTTGTGTGAGTTTAGATTTTTTTGAAAGTTCTTGGCTAAAAAGTAAGAGCTATTTTTTTGTGTAATTGTATGAATAAGGGGGTTTTTTAACAATGAAATATGCTCTGCAAAATGCAAATGTGTATATTGACGGAGAGTTTGTTAAAAAAAACATATTAGTTTCCGATGGTTATATTACAAAAATTACTGATGATGCCGTAGCTGGTGAGGGCGGCAGTGTTTTTGATTTTCAAAGTTATTATATTTTTCCCGGTTTTATCGATGTTCATGTGCATTTGAGAGAGCCGGGTTTTTCGTATAAAGAAACAATTGCTAACGGAAGCAAGGCAGCAGCTGCAGGAGGGTATACCTCGGTTTGTCTTATGCCGAATTTATATCCTGTGCCTGATAGCATGGAAAATCTTTCTATGCAGCTTGATATTATAGAAAAAGACTCAGTTATTGAGGCGATTCCGTTTGGCGCAATTTCAGTTGGCGAAAAAGGGGAGAGCCTATCTGATATTGAAGCTATGGCACCGTATGTTGCGGGATTTTCCGACGACGGCAGAGGCGTTCAAAGCGAAGAAATGATGAGAGAAGCAATGATAAGAGCGAAAGCTATTGATAAAGTTATCAGTGCACACTGCGAGGATAATTCGCTTTTATGTGGCGGATATATCCACGATGGAGAGTACGCAAAGGCAAATTCACATAAAGGAATTTGTTCTGAAAGTGAATACGGTCCTATAATGCGAGATATTGAACTTGTTAAGGATATTGACTGTAAGTACCACGTTTGTCATATTTCAACAAAAGAGAGTGTTCGTGTTATAAGAGATGCAAAGAAAGCAGGTGTTAATGTAACGTGTGAAACAGCACCTCATTATCTTGTTTTTACCGATATGGATTTAAAAGAGGAAGGCAGATTTAAAATGAATCCGCCAATCCGTTCAAAAGAGGACAGAGAAGAGCTTGTTTTAGGGCTTAAAGATGGAACAATTGATATGATAGCAACTGACCACGCCCCGCATAGCGAAGAGGAAAAATCTAAGGGGTTAAAGGATAGTTTGATGGGCGTTGTAGGATTAGAAACTGCTTTCCCAATTTTGTATACAAAGCTTGTTAAAACAGGGGTTATATCTTTAAGCAAGCTTATAGAATTGATGCACGATAATCCCAAAAAGCGCTTTAACATTGGAAGTGAAATAAAGGTTGGTGCTGTAGCAGACCTTTGTATATATGATTTAGAAAAAGAATATAACATAAATTCTAAAAACTTTATTTCAAAAGGGAAAAGCACACCGTTTGACGGAGAAAAGGTTTTTTCAAAATGCGTTATGACAATTTAAAGCGGAAAAATAGTTTGGCAGGAG
>JAZNSA010000150.1:0-7703 GCA_045590935.1 Clostridia bacterium
TATTGAAGGAAAAACTCTAAAAGAGGTTAGTCTTTTTGTTTCTGAAAAACTTGCACCAATGGATACGGTTGTTTCAACTGCAACTCACTTTGTATTAAAAAAATACAAGGATGCAGGCGTCGTTTTTAATCATGAGTCAAACGACGAAAGAAGTGTGATAACTTTATGAGTAATTTTTCTGTTAAGGATATTCTTTCCCCCGTTGTTACTAATATTAAGCCATCGGGAATAAGAAAGTTTTTTGATATAGCTTCTGAGATGAAGGACACAATTTCATTAGGTGTCGGAGAGCCTGATTTTATAACGCCTTTCCATATAAGGGAGGCAGGTATCAGTTCTTTGGAGAATGGACATACTTATTATACATCTAATTCAGGTCTTATTAACCTCAGATGTGAAATTTCAAATTATATGAAAAGAAGATTTGATTTATCATATAATTCGGCATCTCAAGTGCTTATAACTGTTGGAGGAAGTGAAGCTATAGATTTAGTACTTCGCTCTGTTATAAATCCTGGAGATGAGGTTTTAATTCCTGAGCCGAGCTTTGTTTGTTATAAGCCTGATACTGTTTTAGCGGGAGGAGTGCCCGTTATTTTGGAAACAAAGCAGGAGGATAACTTCGCTTTAATGCCTGAAATTTTGGAAAAAGCAATAACCCCAAAGACAAAGGCTTTGATTTTGCCTTATCCAAATAATCCGACAGGCGCTATTATGACAAAAGAGCAGCTTGAGAATATTGCAAAGGTTTTGGAAAATAAAAACATTGTTGTTATTTCTGATGAGATATATGCGGAATTAACTTATGGAGAAAATAAGCATTTTTCAATTGCTCAAATTCCGTCTATGTATGAAAGAACAATAATAGTAAGCGGATTTTCAAAAGCGTATGCTATGACAGGCTGGAGATTAGGATATGCACTTGGTCATCCCGATATTATTTCTCAAATGACAAAAATTCATCAGTTTGCAATTATGAGTGCCCCAACAACAAGCCAATATGCTGCAATAGAGGCACTTAAAAATGGTGATGATGATATTGAAAAGATGAAAAATGAATATAACAGGCGTCGAAGACTTATAACTAATGGTTTTAGGGATATTGGTCTTGATTGCTTTGAGCCGCTTGGTGCGTTTTATGTATTTCCTTGTATAAAGAAAACGGGGCTTTCCTCGGAAGAATTTTGCGAAAAGCTTTTATATAGTCAAAAGCTTGCTGTTATACCTGGAAATGCGTTCGGTGAAAGCGGGGAAGGATTTATTCGTTGCTCGTATGCTTATTCAATTGAAAGCATCAGCGAGGCTCTTTTAAGAATTGAAAGCTTTATAAAAAAGCTTTAGATAAAATAATTAATATATTTTACATAAAAAATCCGTGTTTTATTTTTATCAAAACACGGATTTTTTTATATATTATTTTTCCTCTCTAAATAAACTTAACAACATTTTTGTTTTCCTTTGAAATTTCTATTTCAAGCTCTTCTTTGTATATATTCTTCAAATAATTGTAAAAAAGCTCTTTACAAATAGTTTCTGTATCAAAGTGTCCAACATCTATAATTGCCATATTTTCGCTGATGCAATCTCTCATTTGAGAATATTTATAATCTCCCGTAACAAAAACATCAGCCTTTTCTTTTAGTGCAGAGGAAATTAAAGATGTTCCCCCGCCTGTATTTATTGCGACCTTCTCTATAATCTTATTTTCTTCGCCACATACGCGAACAAACGGAATATTTAAAGTTTTTTTAATATGCTTGGCAAATTCTTTTAGAGTTGTTTTTCTAAAGGTGCCAATTCTTCCTATTCCCTCGTTTTCTTCTGTATATTCTAAAATTTCAGAGTTTTCGAGGCACAGCTTTTCAGCAAGAAAATCATTTAAACCACCCTTTGCAATATCTAAATTTGTATGCGCCGCTATATATGAAATATCATTTCTAATAAGATTAATAAGCATTTTTCCTTCAGGCGTTTCGCTCGTTATTTTATTTATCGGATGAAACATTATAGGGTGATGCCCAATAATTAAATTAGCACCCAAGGTTTTTGCCTCTTTAACAACCCCGTCGTCCAAATCAAGCGTAAGCAATATTTTTGTTACTTCGTTTTCCCCATTTCCTACCAACAATCCAACATTGTCCCACTCATAAGCAAGCTTTTTTGGTGCAAGCTTTTCGATTTCATTTAAAATATCGTATACCTTCAATTTTAGCCCTCCTAAAAATTTATATTAAATCATATTTTTGATATTTCGGCTAGAAGATTTTTGAAATATTCTAGTCTTTCTTCTTTGTTTTCAAGATTTTCAGAAGTTTTTAAACCCAAAATAATTTTTTCAAATTCGTTTTTCTTTCTTTTTATATATTCCTCGTATATTTTTTCGTTTCTATTTTCTTTAATGTATTCGCTTATATAGCAGTCTATTTCTTTGAAATTTTGGCTCTCGCCTGAAATAACCTGCATAATAGTATAAATTCTTCTGTCCTCATAAACAAGATGCTCTTTTTCAATTTTGAATTTATTTTCATATAAATATCTTCTCAAAACTTCAGGGGATGTCATAGGTTGCAAAATAAGCATTTTGCTTTCTTTTGCGATATTTTTGCCATTTTTGTCGCTTTCTAAGATACTGCTTATGACGTTTCCGCCCATTCCCGCAATTATTATTATATCTGTTTCATTTTTTTCATATCCATCTAGCCCGTTGCATAATCTGAGCTCTATCTTATCATTAAGCCCAAACCTTTTAACATTTATTTCAGCCTTTTTAAGTGGACCTCCCGATATATCGGAGGCAATAACCTTCTTCCCGCTTTGAGCTAAGTTAATAGCCATATAGGCGTGGTCGCAGCCTATGTCAGCAATTGTATCAAATTTTTCAGCAAGAGAGCATATAGTTCTCATTCTCGGAGTTTGTCTGCAAAGCATTATTTTATTCACTTCCTTCGTTTGATATTAAGCAATAATAATTTTATACTCTCTGTTTCATTTTGTCAACAATTTTAAAAAAACATTGACTATATTTTGTTTTTCGGGTATTATATTTATGATAGGATGTGATATGTATGGCATTTGATGCAATTGCAGTTTTTGCGCTTGTTGATTATTTAAAAGAAATTTTAATTGATTCCAGAATAGATAAAATTCATCAGCCTGAAAAGGATGAAATAACGCTTTATATAAGGAGCAGAAGTGGCAATCATAAATTAACTTGCTCTGCGAGCTCTTCAAATCCAAGAGTTCATTTTACAAATGCGCCAAAGTCAAATCCGCTTACAGCGCCTAATTTTTGTATGCTTTTAAGAAAGCACCTCGCAAGCGGAAAAATTGTTGACATAAAACAACTTGATTTTGAAAGAATAATTGATTTTTATATAGAAAGCTATACTGAGCTTGGCGATTTAACTACTAAGCATTTTATTGTTGAAATAATGGGCAGACATTCAAATATTATTTTAACCGACAGCGAATATAAGGTGCTCGACAGTATTAAGCATATAGACCTGCTAACAAGCTCAGTCCGCCAGATTTTACCCGGGATAATTTATACTGCACCGCCGCCGCAAAGTAAGCTAAATCCGCTTATTTGTAAAAGCGAAGAAATAAAAAAGGCGATAGATGAATGTGAAAAGGATATTCTTATTGAAAAATTTATAATGAATACGTTTGATGGGTTTTCGGCTGTGAATGCTCGTGAAATATGCTTTGATATAAGCAAAAACACGGATGCAAAAATATCGGGACTTGAAGAAAAACTTTCAGTCGGATTAAATAACTTCTTTTCTAAAATGAAAGCTAAATCGTTTTCGCCTTGCGTCATCTATAATGGCGAAAAACCGATAGATTTTTCTGCGTTTGAAATAAAACAATACAGCTCGGTTGCAAAGGTAAAAGCCTTTGATAATATTTCCGATGCGATAGAGGTTTTTTATTCAAATAGGGATTATTCTGAAAGAAAAAAGCAAAAAAGTGCATTTTTAGTTAAGCTTATTTCAAATAATATTGAAAGATGTTCAAAAAAGATTAATATTTTGCAAAAAACCTTAAAGGACTCGGAAAATAGGGATAAGTATAAGATGTATGGAGATTTAGTAACGGCAAATCTTTATAGAATAAAGGATAGGGATAAATTTATAGAGGTTGAAAATTTTTATACAGAGGATTTAAAGCTTGAAAGAATAAGCCTTGATAATTCAATTTCGCCTCAGGCTAATGCTCAAAAATATTATAAAAAATACGCAAAGGCAAAGGTTGCCGCCGTTGAAGCGCAAAAGCAAATAGAATTGGCAAAAGAGGAGCTGGAATATTTAAAGAGCATCGAGGCAAGCGTTTTAATTGCCCAAACCCCTCAGGATTTAACTGCAATTTACGATGAGCTTTCAGTAAGCGGATATATAAGAAAAAATGTATCTAAAAACAAAAAAGAAGCAAAATCAAAACCTCTGCATTTTATAAGCAGTGATGGATTTGATATATTTGTTGGAAAAAATAATATTCAAAACGATACTTTAACGTTAAAATTTGCAAACAGCTCGGATTTATGGTTTCATACTAAAAATTTCCCCGGGTCCCATACGGTTATAAAATTTGGAATTGATAAAGATGCGTCTGAACAAACCGTTTTTGAGGCGGCTGTTTTAGCGGCAACATATTCTTCTGCAAAAACATCTTCTAATGTTCCTGTTGACTATACTCAGATAAAAAATGTTAAAAAGCCGTCGGGGGCAAAGCCAGGTATGGTAATTTATGAAAATTACAAAACTCTTTACGTTGACCCTGATGAAAAGCTTGCTGAAAAATTAATTATAAAAGAATAACTATATCTTTACTTTGCTTGAAAATTATATTATAATCTGTATTGAGGGAGGGGATGTATGTGTGTGAATTATGCCCCAGAAAGTGTAATACAGACAGAAAATCGAATTTTGGATTTTGCGGAAAATCAAACGAAATCGAGGTTGCAAGGAGCGGGGTGCATCTTTGGGAAGAGCCACCTATAAGTGGCAAAACAGGCTCAGGTACGATATTTTTTTCGGGCTGTAATCTAAAGTGTGTCTTTTGCCAGAATTATGAAATAAGTACTAAAGGCTTCGGCAAAAGAATTTCGGAAGATGAGCTTTGTAATATAATTTTAAGATTGCAAGACGAGGGAGTTTGTAATATAAATCTTGTAACGCCAACTCACTTTGCGGATAGGATAGTAAAAAGTCTTGATAAAATAAAGCATAAGATTAATATTCCTATAGTGTATAACTGTGGTGGATATGAGAGTGTTCAAACAATTAATATGCTAAACGGCTATATTGATATATATATCCCTGATTTTAAATATTATAGCGACAGCTACGCTATGATGTATAGCGGTGCAAAGGATTATTTTAATGTTGCAAAGGAGGCAATCGCCGCCATGATAGCTCAGGTTGGAGAGCCTTTGTTTGATGATTGCGGGATAATGAAAAGAGGCGTTATTATACGGCATCTCGTTTTGCCGTCGCTTTATAAGGACAGTATAAAAATATTGGAATACTTAAATGAAGCGTATAGTAAAAACGACTTTCTTTTGAGCCTTATGAGCCAATATACCCCTAATAAAAATTTAGATGCTTTTAAAGAGATAAACAGAAAAATTACTACCTACGAATATGAAAAAGCTTCGGATTTTGCAATAGCGTGCGGATTTAAAGGCTTTTTTCAAAATAAAAATTCTGCTTCTGAAAAATATATTCCCGAATTTGATTTAAGCGGAGTATAAAATATTGTTACAACAAATAAAAAACTGCGACAAGCCGATTAAAAAAATCAGTCTGCCGCAGTTTTATTTATTTTTTAAATTCCCTCGGGATATTCTTCAATAATTTCTGCCTCTGTCATAGGTGCTTGAGGAGAAGTTGGTTCAGTAGCGGGTTGGGTTTGCTCAGGTGCTTGAGGCGTTGGGGTTTGCCCACCAACGTCAGGCGTCTGCGAAGGAGCTGGAATATCTGTTGTAGTATCACCCGGAGAAGGCTGAGGAGCTTCGGTTGGAGGCGGCTCAGGCGAAGCGGTTGGCTCAGGTCCGACATTAACTATTTTTTCAGCCATTCTATATGTGCTTCTGCCAAGATTAACTCTTTTAACTTCAACGCCGTTTTCATAATAAACCTTATATGTGTTAACCGTACTTCCGTTAAAGCCGTTGCTCACATTAACTCTCTGTCCGGGAGCAAGCGTAGGGTCAACAACCTCTTTTACAGTAAAGGGAGTATAAGATGTTCTTTCTGTTACAACCTTGATGCTCTTAGACAAGCTCTCTTTTGTTCCGAGAATTTTTATACGAACAGTGCCGCCGCCGTAAGTAGAAGTAATTTTTATTGGGTTTTGCGTTGAATTTCTAAATTTAAAGTCTAAGCTGTTCCAAGCAACAGTTGCATCCATTCCCAAAGGCACATAGCTAACCTCCAGAGAGTGGTTAGTTCTTTCAATAACTTCTAAATCGGCATACAAAACTGCGGGATAAAGAGTTGAGCATGTTTGGCAAATTCCGCCGCCCATTCCGTCAGCAACTCTGTTTGCTTCATATATAGAAGCAACTTTGAAGCCTCTGTCGGCTGTTCTTGGACCAACAGTTTGATTATATGAGAAAACCTCGCCGGGCAAGAGGACCTTTCCGTTTATATACATTGCCGCTTTTTCAACATTTGCAGTTCTGTTTACATTTCCTGCGTTATATTTTGAGCTGAATTCGCCCAAAACATCTTTAAAAAGCTTTGCTTCAAGCTGTGCTTTTGTAAGCGAAGCGGGAATAATTTTGAAATCTATATAAATATCAGCAGAACCTTCTTTAAAGCCGTTTAGCTTGCTTTCTGCATCGGATTTGTCGATTTCACGACCGTTAATTTCGTTCGAAATAATGAGTTTTCCGTTTTCATATTTATACGTAGCATTCGAAACATCACGCTTTGTTGTTGTATAAAGCTCATCAACGCTGATATCCTTTGGTGCAGTTGTTTCCATTTTCAACTCAACTGTAGTTTTTGTATGAGGCTTAAAGCCCTTTAATATCGCATCAGCGGCTACCCCTGCGGAAATACCCTTTCCGCTTTTTCCGCTTTTTATAACTACTCGTGAATCTTCAATAACGATTTCGTGCTCTTTTAAATCCCCGCCTGCGGCTTGAGTTATTTCTGCGGTAATATTTCTTAGGGCAATAGCATCATAGTCAAACACATAATCAATTTTCGATTTTTTGCCTATTCCTGCGCCCTTCTGTTGCGATACAAAATTAAAAGCGGCTTCAGCAGTTTTGTCTAAATTGAATTTAAGCCCGATTTCCTGAGCTGATACAGACCTTAACTCACCTATACCTTCTACGGCAACGCTGACAGATGAATCATCAAACGCACCTTCAAGCTCGCTAAGACTTTCCTTTATCTGTTCAAGGGTTTTTCCCGAAACATTTATATCGCCAATGAATACATCTTTTTTATTGTTAGAGCTAAATATGAAAAAAACCAAAATTCCAACGAATAAAACAGCCAATATAGCCGCTATTGAGATTGTTTTAGGCGATATGCTTTTTTTTGCTCCCGCACGTCTTGCTTTAACCTCATTTTTATCAACGTTTTTTCTTTCCACTTCAACGATTCTCCTTTAAATATATAATCCAAATATTGCGTATCCTATAACTATTATATGCTACTAACTACAATATGCAGTACCATTTTACT
>JAZNSA010000151.1:0-2044 GCA_045590935.1 Clostridia bacterium
GGTGTTTTTGAGGCAAATAAATAAAAAGTGAGTTGGAGGAGTTTTTTATGATGATGGTTTTGAAAAGAAAAGAGATTTTGGTTAGTGCGTTAATTGTTCTTCTTGGGGCGGCAGCTCTTATTAATTATAATTATTCTAAAAAAGATGCAGTTGATTCAAATGTTGCGCAGGTTAGCAGCGAGATTGCAAGTCGGGGCGAAGATTATAGTGTTGCAGAAATTGAAGATGAGCTTGCCGCTAACGATGAGGATGTTCCTATGATGGGAGAGGCGCAGGAGGTAAGTGCGCAAACGAATGAAGAAATAGATTATTTTTCGCAAGCAAAGCTGAATCGTGAAAGCGCAAGAAGCAAAAAAATAGATATTTTAAATCAAATTATTGATAACGAAAAAACAGATGAGCAAACAAAGCAAAGTGCTCAGGAGGATTTGCTTGAAATTGCAGGGTTTACCGATACTGAAGCGGTTTGCGAAAATTTGATTGTTGCAAAAGGGTTTGAAAAGGCAGTTTGCTTTATTAATGACAATAGCGTAACTGTTACTGTTAAAGCGCAAAATTTAACGGATGATGATGCCGCAAAAATTCAGGAGATAGTAGCAAGTAATACAGGTATTTTAACAAAATATATAAAAATAGTTGCAGTTTGAAAAAAAAGGTGATATAATATAGGTATAGTTTCACGAAAGGAGAAATTAATATGAATGAAAATATCAATAAAGAGTGTGAATTTGGAAATGTTATAATTTCTGAGGACGTAATTTGTACTATCGCAGGCATCGCTGCGACTGAGGTTGATGGTGTTGAATCAATGGCAGGCGGCATTGTTGGCGGCATTGTTGAGATGATAGGAAAAAAGAATAATGGCAAAGGAATAAAGGTTGAAGTCAATGAGAATGTTGTTAGCTTAGAGGCGCATATAATTGCTAAGTATGGCAGTAAGCTGACAGAGGTTTGCTTTGAGGTTCAGGAAAGAATTAAAAAGGCTGTTGAAACGATGTGTGGAATGGAAGTTGAAAAGGTAAACGTTTATATCGAAAGCGTTTATATCGAAAAAGAGCCTAAAAAGAAAGATAAGCCACCAAAAGAGGAAGAGGAGATTGAAGAATAATATTCTGAATTCTAACCGCCGTTTTATACGGCGGCTTTTGGCTTTTTAGCGTAAAAAATATTGATAAAGAATAAGGAGGAAAACCGAATGAAAAAGGTTGTTAAAATTGAGGGGATGCACTGCGAGCATTGCAGCGCAAGCGTTAAGAAGGCTCTTGAGGAAATAGACGGAGTTAGCTTAGTGAAGGTTAATTTGAAAAAGAAATGTGCTGTTGTTGTAGCTGATGGGAGCGGCGATATTGAATCTGCCGTTTCAACGGCTGTTTCAAATGCGGGGTTTGAGGTTGTTTCAATAGAAGATAAAAAAGGATTGTTTTGATGCGTTTGGGGGAGATATGAGGTGTATTACTTAAAATTGAATTTAAGAATGCTTCTTGAGCATTTAATTGTTCAGGTTATATCCTTAGTTGTTGCTGTTTTTGGACTTTCGTTTTTTATGCAGTATAATTGGGGAAAAATTTTTATAACAATTATGACGCTTTGTTTTTATGTTGTTCAGATGTATTCTAGGGCATATAAGCTAGGGGAAAAGGATTCTAAGTCGTATTCTGAGCATAAGCCGTATCCTTTGAAAGGACTTGCAATTTGCGGATTGGTTTTTGTTGTTACGGGAGTAGCTTGGGTGTTCTATAAATTAAGCATTGGTGCAAGCGATGGAGGAGTTGAGCTTGCTTTCAGGCTTTTGTTTAGAAATTGGAATTTTTATATAATACAGTTGTTTGACTTTGGCGGTAAGGTCAGGGCTTTGTTTTATGTTTTGATGCTTGCGATGCCTGTTTTTTCGTGTGTGCTTGGATATATAGCAGGTATGAAGCGTTTTAAGCTTATGACTAAGTTTATTAATGCAATTGTTTATAAAAAATAAAAAATTAAAAGTGAGCATTTGGAAGAAAAAGCTTAAAAAAGAGAGAAAAACGAAGCTCTTTAAAAATAAATT
>JAZNSA010000152.1:0-6294 GCA_045590935.1 Clostridia bacterium
TTGCGGCTACTGTGGCTCAAATCTTGTAGGCGATAGCGGAACAAGCAGCACAAAGAACACATATTATTATTACAGCTGCTCTAAAAGGAAGAGAAATACAAAAACCTGTGAGAAGAAAAGAGAAAAAAAAGATTTTTTGGAATGGTATGTATGCGAGCAAACCGTTCATTATGTTTTAGCTCCTGAGCGTATAGATTTTATCGCCGAACAAATTGTTAACGCTTATAACAAGGATTTTAACGGAACTGCCGTAAAGGACCTTGAAAGACGCATAAGAAAACTTGATAAAGAAATTGAGGATTGCTTCAACCTTGCCTTGAGAGCGAAGTCAGAAGCAATATTGAAGCGTGCTGATGAGCAATCCTCAGCTTTAAATACTCAAAGAGAAACTCTTCAGCTTGAATTAACAAAATTAAGAATTGCCGCAAATGTTAAGCTAACAACAGACGAGGTAAAAAAATGGCTTAATAAATTCTGCACCGGTGATTTATTTGATAATGATTTCCGTATTAAAATAATTGATACGTTTATTAACTCTGTTTTCCTTTATGATGATAAAGTTGTTATTTATTATAACATCAAAGACGGAAAACAAGTTTCATATATAGAAATGCTTGAAGCGGTTGAAAATAGAGAAGAAAACAAAAAAGAGCCTTCACATAATTCTGAAAACTCTTCCGTTCGGATTTCACATCCGTTGGTGAGCCATCCGCGATTCGAACGCGGGACACCTTGATTAAAAGGCAAGTGCTCTGCCGACTGAGCTAATGGCCCTTATTGGTTGGGATGGCAGGATTCGAACCTACGAATGCCAGAGTCAAAGTCTGGTGCCTTAACCGACTTGGCTACATCCCATTAAAAAAAATGGGGTGGATAGTGAGAGACGAACTCACGACCTCCAGAGCCACAATCTGGCGCTCTAACCAACTGAGCTATACCCACCATGCCAAAAAAAATAATGGCGTGCCTGCAGGGATTCGAACCCCGGACCTACTGCTTAGAAGGCAGTTGCTCTATCCAACTGAGCTACAGGCACATGTTCTAATCTCCCAAACAAATTAAAACATAAAAGTGGAGCGGGTGATGGGAATCGAACCCACACAATCAGCTTGGAAGGCTGAGATTCTAGCCATTGAACTACACCCGCACATCTTATATTCAAATCGTCTGCATCTAGCTGACTTAACAAGTATACCAATATTTTTTAAATTTGTCAAGAGTTTTTTTTAATTTTTTTTTGTTTTTTTTTAATTCGAAATATGTTTCTTTATTTTTTAGGCAAGTTGATACATTTTTTTGCACCAACTTGCCTGTTTTTTCATTTTTTTGTTATTTCACTTCAATCTTCAGTTCATCGTTCTCGCAATAAGTCCTGAGCCTGCAACCACTACTAGCTTCCCCTCTTAACAAAATATGTGCAACCTTATCTTCAAGTTCTCGCTGTATAACACGTCTGAGAGGTCTTGCTCCATACTTTGCATCGTAACCATGCTCTAAAATATATTGCTTCGCACTATCTTCAACAACCATATCAATCTTTTTATCCTTCAAGCCTACAAAGGTTTCGTCAAGCATAAGGTCAATAATCTTCAAAAGCTCATCCTTCTTAAGCGATTTAAATACAACAATTTCATCAACTCTATTTAAAAACTCAGGTCTGAAAGTCTGTTTCAAATCCGATTGGATTTTGCTTTCCGTTGCATCCTCTTCGTTGCTGGTAAATCCTAAATTACCAACTCTCAAATCGCTTCCTGCATTTGACGTCATAATTATAACCGTATTTTCAAAGCTGACCGTTTTTCCATGGCTGTCAGTTATTCTGCCATCGTCTAAAATTTGAAGCAAAATATTAAATACCTCAGGATGCGCCTTTTCAATTTCATCAAGCAAAATAATTGAATACGGCTTCCTTCTCACCTTTTCCGTAAGCTGACCTGCATCCTCATATCCAACATATCCCGGTGGCGCTCCAATCAACTTAGCAACAGTATGCTTTTCGGAATATTCGCTCATATCAAAACGTATTATAGCCTCCTCAGTATCAAACATCACCTCTGCCAAAGACTTAACAAGCTCTGTTTTACCAACACCCGTCGGGCCAACAAATATAAACGAAACAGGGCGCACTTTTTTTGAAATCGCAACTCGCCTTCTTCTTACGGCTCTGCAAACGCTTTCAACGGCATGATTCTGACCAATTATACGCTTATGCACACGCTCTTCCATATTAAGTAGCTTTTCCGATTCTATCTCAGTTATACGCTGAACAGGAATTTTTGTCCACGCTTCTATAACGCTTGCAATATCATCAACCGTTATCAAAACATCCTTGCACTCGCTTTTTTTCTTTTCAAGCTCTTCATTTAAGCGTATTTCCCTTGATTTAAGTTCTGCATTTTTTTGAAAATAATTCATATCAGGCTCTTCACCTGTTTCCTCCTGCCTGAATTCTTCTTGTTGCAAAATAACATCCTCAATTTCTTTTTTGATATTTTCAACTTCTATCAATGCAAGATTTTTAAGATTTGCCCTTGAGCCTGCTTCATCAATAACATCTATCGCCTTGTCCGGCAAAAACCTTTCTGTTATATACCTCTCCGACAGCTTAACGGCTACCTCAATTATCTCATCCGTTATCTTCACATGATGATATTTTTCATAATAATCCTTTATTCCCTTAATTATCTCAATGCTATCTTCAATTGAAGGCTCATCAACAATAACAGTTTGAAAGCGTCGCTCCAAGGCGCTGTCTTTTTCGATATGCTTTCTGTATTCATTAAGCGTTGTTGCTCCAACAACCTGGATTTCGCCTCTTGCAAGGGCAGGCTTCAAAATATTCGCCGCACTCATAGCGCCATCCGCATCGCCCGCTCCAACAATATTATGAAGTTCATCAATTACTAGTATAACATTTCCAAGCTCTTTGACCTCTTCAATAATTCCCTTAAGTCTAGCCTCAAACTGCCCGCGAAATTGAGTTCCCGCAACAAGAGCTGTAAAGTCTAAAAGGTAAACCTCCTTATCAAAAAGCTTCGGCGGAACCTTTCTTTCAAAAATACGCATTGCAAGTCCCTCGGCAATAGCCGTCTTTCCAACGCCCGGCTCGCCTAAAAGCACAGGATTGTTTTTTGTTCTTCTGTTTAATATCTGAACAACTCTGTCTATCTCGAAATTTCTTCCTATAACTCTGTCTATTTCACCGAGTTCAGCTTTCTTAGTTAAATTCATTCCGTAAACATCCAAAGCCTTCTTTTTTCCTTTTTTCTTAGAGTTTTTATCGTCTTTCTTCCCCTTTTTATCATCGGTTTTTTCCTGTTTTTTATCCGAAAGCCCATTTTTTTCAGACTTAGACGAACCCCCAAACATTTTACTCAGCATAGCCATTGGTCCTC
Organism: Clostridia bacterium; assembly: GCA_045590935.1. GTDB lineage: Bacteria > Bacillota > Clostridia > UBA1381 > UMGS1253 > CAKSHP01. The sequence continues at coordinate 3,396 of JAZNSA010000152.1, forward strand.
CCGCAGGCATACCTGCTTCATTTGCAAACTCATCCATATCGCCCATCTCATCCATAACAGTGCTGAATTCGTCATTAAGGCTTTCTAAATCCTCCTCATTTATTCCCATTTGCTCCATAAAGCTATCTAATGGTGCAATTCCCATAGACTTAGCACATTTTAGGCAAAGCCCCTCGTTTTCCTGATTGTTTCCTTCAAGCTTTGAAATAAAAACAACCGCTATATTTTTCTGACATTTACTGCATAGCATATACTATCTACCTCATTATTCTTTTTGTGTTTTTGCTTAATCTAATAATCCAATTATATGCAACGGATTGATAAATATTTTTGAAAATTTTACTCTCTTTTTGCCTTTATTCAAGCTTATTTATCAAAAATATTTTTCTGCATAAATATTTTAACATAAAAGAGTGATTTATGCAAGCTATTATTAAATTCATTTTATAAGCCTTTTGATGCTTTCTTCTGGCTGCCTTATCATCTTCTAAAAACGGCTTAAAGTCCACATTATCAAGATACCGCATCAACAGTGTTTTTTTGTTGTAATCACAATCAATGCTGTAATCACCGCAATAAACAGGCAAGTTATAATAGCAAGTGCAACTAATAGCTTTGATAGCTTGTCAGGATAACCTAAAGATTCAAACACCTCTCTATCTTCCTTTTCAAAATCTTCAAAGCAAGTAATGTAATGCACATTTTCAATCGAAACCCTGTCTTCAGAGGTGTATATCGTCGCAACATTGTATCTATCCAGCACAGCATAACCATCTTTAGCAATTACATAGCCTTTCTCTTTTATAAACATTTGAGTGATTACAGAATCTAATAATGTAGTTCTTTCTCCGTTTTTGACATACTCCAATTTCCTTACGGACTCATATTGAGTAAGTATATAAGGTTCGTCATTTAAGTCGGGCCAAGATGCATATATAAACTCATGTCCAATATCTAAAAATTGCTCATGTGTTAATTGTCTTTCTATCAATGTCCAGAACTGATTGAAAAATATCTGTCTGTTTTTATATACAGTAACGAAAAAAGAGCAAATAAGAATAGCTATAAGAAGTATAAGCAAAATAATTTTATGTTTCTTCATATTCTATCACCTCGTTGTGTAAAAATCTACCGTAACATGGTATGGATTAATTGCCCCAAGCTTTTGAGATATATGCGCTGCATCATTTGCTACTGTTCCAAGACTTGCTTGCGTTGACCAACCTCCATTATCATCCATAAAAGTCATAAATTCTGTAAAATCATATTTATCAGATAGCGTTGCGTGCACAATCCATTTTCCATTGCTTTGTAAGTATCCAGAAACATGAATATCCGCTTTGTGAATTGAATAGTATAAATCTTTGTAGTTAAATTGTATACCTTTCAAATCAGTGTCAATCGTCCCGTCTTTAGATTGTTTAATAGCCTCATCTAATTTATTCAGATAAGCTCTGTCATTATTAATCAAATATGCAATTCTTGAATCATTTCCACGCCATATATCACTTGGATTATCTTGCAGAGAATGTTCAAGCATCCATGCAGAGGTATAATATTTCTTCCTATTTCTTAAATAATATTGAGATCCTGCTCTCCAAATGCCTCTTTGCACATTTTTTTGCGTTTCATAAGCAGAGTTTTCAAAAGTACGAAATGCCTGTTTAGCTGTAACAAATATACCACCAAAATTATCAGCTACCGAAGCACGCGGATTCACCATGCTAAGCGTATTCTTAGCATCGCGTAAATACAAAGATGCTGCATTATTAGTGTCATATTCTTGAAGCAAATTGAAGTTGTCAATATGTCCAATGCCATTCTTTGCATCAAAAGAGCCAGATTCTGTCGTAGGTTCAAAGTTGATTGTTTGCATGGCTGAATCGGCATATCCTTTTAATTGACTCTCCAACCGAGAGCCACTAAAGGCATTTTTCAATTCACTTACGGCACTGTTTGCGCGTGCTACTTGCTTTTGATAATCACGCTCTTCCTCTTCATCTCCCATAAGCCCTTTTAAAAACGCACGGTCAGTATCATTGGGGAGAGTGGGATTTAAGATGCTGTTGGTTTTGTTTTTTAGCAAATTTTGCATATTCTTTTGTTCTTCCTGTACGCCGTATAATTCTTTATTATACTCGCGCTCTTGGGCAGACGGAAACCCATTATTTTTAAGGAAACTCTGTGTTTTATTTTGGTTATCATTGGAATAAAGATAATCAAGAGCAGAATTTGCAATTTCATCATTATCAAAAACATTTGGATTTGCTTGCACTATGCTATTTTGATTATACCACTTTTTAGGAGTTTTGTCCAGTGTAAGCTCAGTTGTTTTTGTCAAATTGTTATTATACATAATTTCACCTCCTTTCTTCTCCGCCTTAGATTGTATCAAAGAAATAATGTGTACTACTCCAGACTTTTTAATGAAAAAGTGCTCTAATCATTGACATAATCAACAATTAAAGCACTTATGCCTATCAGAAGAAGTGGTTTCATTTTTTACGCTCGCTCCCCTCTTAGGGTTCAAATCCCTTTCCTTTCGTATAAAAAAGTTCTGCACGCTTTTTGCGCGCAGAACTTTTTTGGTGGAGAAGGTCTAACACCCTCTCAAGCATTTTTTATCTATTCACAAATATTTAATATGTCTTATTCATAGGCAAATACCCCTTCGGCACTTCACCAACAATCACGCTCTGTGCAACAGGAATACTTGTTTTAACAGTTGACGTCTTCGCACCCAAAATCGTTATAACTTCAAGCTCCGCCTCAACAACTATGTCAATTTGATGCTTCGTTTGATTAATCCCCGCACTGTTTAAGCTACTTTCAAAATCCGCATTAGCAAAGCCCGTAGAAATCATTTCAAAGCCAATTCTAGGACCCATTCCAGGAAAAA
>JAZNSA010000153.1:0-4006 GCA_045590935.1 Clostridia bacterium
CCTATTGCAATAAGCTTAATATGCTCAACAGAAGCAAGCTCACTTATAACTCTTATAGAATTAGTAACAACCGTTATATTTTTAATTGTTTTAAGCTCTTTTGCCATATAAAACGTCGTTGTTGACGCATCCAAAAACACAGTATCACCAGGAAGAATATATCTTACAGCCGCAACCGCAAGCTTTTCTTTTATGTCAACATTTGTTCTTTTTCTTTTCTCCAAAGAGAGCTCATACGCCGTCGCATCAACAGGCACTGCTCCACCATGAGTACGCATAAGACATTCTTGCTTCTCAAGCTTCTCCAAATCTCTTCTTATTGTTTCCTCTGTTACACCAAGCTCAGCACTAAGCTTGCTAACCCAAACAGCACCGTTATCCGCAAGTCTTTGTAATATTATCTTATGTCTCTCAAGCGCAAACATAAAAACCCGCCTTTACAACTTATTTGCTTTTCAGAATTTTAACACGATTCCCATTCTTTAAGCCCGCTGAATTCGCATCATCTGTATCAATATGCATTTCAACATTAAAATCGTCTCTGACACGAACCTGAACATCATAAAACTTAGTAGGCTTTACATTGTCTCCTTCAATTAAAACATCAACGTAATCATTATCCTTAATATCGTGCTTCTTTGCATACTCAGGCGTTAAATGAATATGTCTGTTAGCTATTATAACACCTTGCTTTAAATATATACTTCCCTTTGGTCCAACAAGCACCAAACGCTCCGAGCCCTCAATTTCTCCCGAAGGACGAACCGGCGGACTAACCTTTAACACAAAGGTATCTGTTCTTGAAATTTCAACCTGCGTATTCTTTCTGACAGGACCAAGCACACGAACCTTTTCAATGCTCTTAAGCGACGGACCTACAAGAGTAACAAACTCATTTGATGCAAACTCACGTCCCATAAGAGTTTTCATCTTTGTAAGCTCGAAACCTTTGCCAAAAAGAATATCTAAATCTTCTCTGCTAAGATGAACGTGTCTTTGCGAAACACCAACCTTGATTTCACCATCATCCTCTGCCGCTTGCGTCTTTATACAAGACACTACCTCCGAAACAATTTTATCTATATTAACTGTATCAAGCATTTTTTATCACCTCTTAAGCTTACATATCAAAAAACTTAACTATCTCTCCGCTGACATTTGGAATAACCGCATCTCCATAAATCTTTCCAAGTGAAGACGCAGCAACCTTTCCCGCTTCAATTGCCGCAGAAACATCCGACACACTACCGCAAACGATAAACGTACAAAGTCTTCCGCCTAATCTCTTCTCCGTGTGCACCAAACTAACCGAAGCCGCCTTTAGCATAGAATCCAAACCTTCAATAGAAGCAACAAGACCCTGTACCTCTAAAAGACCTATAGCTCCGGTATATGCGGGCTCAAGCTCACCTTTTCTGTCTAACTCAAGATTTTCCTTTAGCTTTTTGTTAAACTTATCTTTATTGATATCAACTAAATATGCCATTTTCTCAACCGTTGCCGCCGGGCGTGGTATGATATGAGAAACAATAAATTTGCCCTCAGCTTTCGCATAAGCTACCCCGGCATCAACTGCCGCATTAACAGCATCAACAGTTCCCTCAAATTTAACCACCATAACAAGCGGAGCAGGAACATCTGTCCTAATCGGACGATTTCTGTCAAATGCAACAATTTTTACATTAGCCGCCTTAGCAGCCGTATCAGCAACGCAAACAGCAGTCGTAAAGCTGTATACCTCAATCAATCCTAAAGCATTCATTAGCAATCCACCTCAAAATTATACTATATGCAAACCATCAGCCATTACACATCTTCTCTGACGAGTAAATGACCTTGCCGATGTTATACCTTCACCCGTAGGACCTGCGATTGTGAATGTCGTATGACCTTCTCCGCCTGCACCAATACCTGCATAAGATGGCGCATTTTTAACAAAGATAGTTGTTTCAACCGCTCTTGCAAATGCAGTTAAACGGTCAACATTCTTTGAATGTATATGAGCACTATGACGATTTCCATGCTCTGCCTTAACAGCCGCTCTGATAGCTTCGTCAATATCAGAAACTCTTACAATCGGCAAAATAGGGATCATCATCTCAACCTGAACAAACGGATGATTTTCCTCTGTTTCGCAAATTATGAGCTTAGCCTTGCTATCTATTCCCAATTCCTTAAGGAACTTGTACGCATCCTTACCAACCCATTTTTTATTGATTGAATACTTACCATCTTTTTCAATCAAACAAAGCTTTACAAGCGCATCTATCTGGTTTCCTGTCAAAAGATATGCACCCGCTTCCTGCATATAAGCAACCAAACGGTCTGCTATGCTTGAAAATGCAAAGCATTCTTTCTCTGCGATACAAGGAAGGTTGTTATCAAAGCTTGCACCATCAACAATATCCTTTGCCGCTTTTTTGATGTCTGCTGTATCATCAACTATAACAGGAGGATTACCTGCACCTGCACCTATAGCCTTCTTTCCTGAAGAAAGTAATGCACGAACAACTCCAGGACCACCTGTTGCAACAAGCATCTTAACTATTGGTGATGCCATCATTTCATCCGAGCTTTCCTTTGTTGGACTCTCAACTGAAACAACAAGATTCTCAGGACCGCCTGCCTCCAAAACAGCACGATTAACCAAATCAACCGCATAATTAGCCGTCTTGCAAGCGTTAGGATGAGGATTAAATACAACCGCATTTCCTCCCGCAATCATACCCATAGAATTACACAAAACAGTCTCACTTGGGTTTGTTGACGGAGTAATACTTCCGATAACTCCATACGGAGCCATTTCAACTAAAGTCAAACCGCTATCACCGCTATATGCTCTTGGCTCCAAATCCTCCGTTCCCGGAGTCTTTTTTGCAACAAGCTGATGCTTGATAATTTTATCAGCAACATTACCCATTCCTGTTTCTTCAACGCCTAGCTTAGCCATATTCTCTGCCTCTTGCAAAGTAAGCTTTCTGATATTTGCAATCATTTGCTCACGCTGCTCAACAGTATATGCTCTGAACTGGCTGTATGCCTTCTCAACAGCATTAAGAGCCTCCGTCATACTCGAAAAAACGCCTTTAAGTCTGTTAGAAGAACTTGCGCTCTTTCCCGTTTTAACACTTTCCATTACCGCTTCAACAATTTTTGCTACAGAAGCCTCATCAATTTTCATAGTGCATATCTCCTTATGTATTAATTTTCTATATTAAGTCTGATATATTCAAAACTTGTATTCAAATTTATTTTTTATAAAATAGCCTGCCAAAGCTTTTTATCAGGATTTGCAATAACAGAGCTATCAAGAAACATTCCCGCTCCGCCTGCCTTTTCTTTTGCTTTTTCAATAGCTGCGCTAACTGCCGCAATTTCGCCTGTTAAAAGCATATAGCTTTTTCCACACATACCTCTTGCAATTCTTAGCTCAATTAACTCAACCATACTTGTTTTTGCCGCTTCATCAGCCGCAACAATAATAGTAGATGCATCAAAAGTTTCAAGCACACCAAGCGCCTTTGCATCACTAACCTCCCCTGCACCATAAATAGCAGGGATAACAGACTCATGCGGATTACCAAGCACAAAGCTGTTAATCATCTTATCTCCTACCAATCTTTTTGCCGCTTCAACGCACGCCGCAACAGCGCTGATTTCTCCCGAAAAAAGCATAATATACTTTCCCGGACAAACGGTTTGTGCCTCAATAATTTCAACCTCAGCCGTTTTTACAACAGTATCCGCCGCAAGCATACCGGCAGAAACAGTTTGATATTCTATCATTCCTATTGCACTACCCATCATCAACACCCCCGTCATGCATCAATTAATACAAACTTATCATTAACATCCAAAACTTTTCCATCTATTGAAGAATGAACATTAACGCTAAGCGCACTTTTTGCCGCAACAGCAATAACCTGCCCCGCAACAACAGCATCACCTTTTTTCACTATTGCTTTTGCCGGAGCACCAATATGCTGCGCCATTAATATTTTAACCC
>JAZNSA010000154.1:0-2843 GCA_045590935.1 Clostridia bacterium
GGTTTGTTCCTTCTAAAAGCATCTCAACACCCCATTAGTACGCCGTTTTCTATACTTTTATTATACCACATTTTACTTACTTTTTAAAGACTTTTTGCAAAAAAAAATGACCACCGACATTTGACTTTGTCAGTGGTCTGAAGCAAAGGCGAGACCTTTGCTTTTTTTGTTTTTGTCCAAACTAAAAGGGGCTGTTTAAAAGTCCCCTTCGTTTGGTGCAATCAACGATTACGCATTTGCTTTATCAAATTTTTGATTATTTAATATCAAGAATTTTAAATCTGACAATTCCGCCGGGAGCTTCAACATCAACCTCATCTCCGACTTTCTTGCCCATAAGTGCTTTTCCGACAGGCGATTCGTATGAAAGCTTATTGCTTGTAGGGTCTGCCTCTGTTGGTCCAACAATAAAATAAACTTCTTCATCTTCAAATTCGATATCAAAAAGCTTTACTGTTTTGCCAATTCCTACGCTACCTGAAGAGCCTTCATCATTACTCACAACCCGGGCAACCTTTAACATATTCTCGATTTGTGCGATTCTTGCTTCGACCTGGGCTTGTTCGTTTTTAGCTTCATCATATTCAGAATTTTCCGAGAGGTCCCCAAAAGCTAATGCCTGCTTGATTTTTTCTGAAATCTCTTTACGACGTACCAGCTTTAATTCATCGATTTCTTCCTCAAGTTGTTTTAAACCGTCAGCAGTCATTAAAATTTCTTTTGCATTTGTCATTTCAGAACTCCTCCTTTAACGATTGTGCAAATCAATCGTATACATAAAACCGTATGAAACCATACAGTTATAAATTATAACCTATATTTCATTTTTTGTCAAGCATTGTTTTTTGATATATTTAAAAAGCATTTAAAAGAGCCGCAAAGATTGGAAATAGCTTCGTAAATATTTTGTTCACATTTGATTTTTTCGTCGTTTAAGCGAAGAATGAATTCAAGGCAAACGTCATCGAAAATATTGAAGTAGGGAATCAAGCTGTTAAAGCTTTGAGGCATCTCAAATTTTGCACCATTAAAGCAGTTTGAACCAAAGGACTTACATAAATCCACAACAACTACTCTGTCGCATATACCAACTCCGTCTAATTCATCGAGTAAAAATGCAAAATCGCAGTTATTGATACAGGATTTGTTTGTTGTTGTTGATACGCTTGCACCGTACAGCTGCATAAGCTTATTTGCATAGTGTTCCAAATTTGATTCAAAGTCGCCTATAATCGTTATGTTTTTAAAGTGTTTTACAAAATCTGATAAAATTTCTAAGCCTGAATAATCAAAGTGTTTTTGATATATGCATATTTTTGCATCATCTAAGGCAATTCCCATACTTAAAGAGAGTAAACAGGCTCCTGCTTGTGCACAGCTTTTTAAAACGTTTTTTCCGTCGGGAATATAAAATTTATATTTGATATCTGCAAATTCTTGGCAGTTTGTAAGCCCTGAAAGGTAGACACAGATGATTTTGTTTTTGCAAAGCTCAATACATAGCTTTCGGCAAAGCTTGATTTTCTTTTTTGAGGAAAGCAAAAAAAAGGCATCTGCTGTATATGCTATGTTAAAAACAAAAACCTTTTCATTGGTATGCGGTAACGTAAGGCAGCTTAGATAATACGGCTTTGAAAAAAGCTTTCTTTTTTTATTGCTGCAGGTTATAATTGCGCACTTCATATATATGTATCCCTTCAAATTAGTTTTTTATACATTTACTAATATATGAAAAAAAGTAAAAAAAATAACCACCGATAATATTGAATATTTAATCGGTGGTATAATAGACTAATTTATAAAATCGGATGGGTTTTTTGGCTTGTTGTCTATAAGAATTTCAAAATGAATATGAGGAGGAAGATTTTGCTCACCTGCTGCACTTTCACCAACATGGGCAATTAAATCACCTCTTGAAACTGTATCGCCTTCCCTGAGGTTGTTTGTGTCTGCAAGATTGGAGTAGAGGGTTTTTGTGTTTTCATCGTGCTCTATTGCAATTGTTAAGCCGTAGATTGAGTCGTTAAAAATCTTGCTGATTTTACCGCTCTTTGAGGCAAATACATCACCACCTATATTTGCGGCAATATCTATTCCTTCGTGGGTTCGCCAATCGTCGAAGGCTTCGGAGTATGTTGGCTTATTATTATAACCTAAAATGATTTCGCCATCTGCGGGATATAAAAATTCAGCTTCGACACTTTCTGTCGATTGCTCTTCGTTGGATTTTGCAAGCTTAAAATCCGCTCTTGAGGCGCCAAAAAAATCATCATCATTATCAAGGCTGTTGTCCGCTTCTTCGCCTGTAGGCGCTTCGATTATCTCTTGGTCTGACGGCGGGGTTGTTTCCAAAGGTGCGGGGAGAGAGTATTTAATATCGGAACGCTTACTTTCTGTTGCTTCGTTTTCAACCTTTAAAGCGGAGGTTGCAAAATAAATTGCACCAATGCTTACTACACAGCACGCCAATACTATGTAGAGGCGTTTTTCGCTGACTTTTTTTCTTGATTGTTCATTAAAAAAACTTTTTTTTCGGCTTTGCTGTCTTTTGATTTCGCTCATAATTTTTCTCCATTCTGCCGTTCCCTGAGCGGCAATAGTATTTTTAGATTAGGGAATAGAAATTGCAAAAATTTATTTCTTGATTTTGCTTTGTGTCAATGTTATTATTTGCCGTAATTTTTATTTCATACATAAAAAAACAAAAAAATCATAAAAAAGTTATAAAAGAGCTTAAAGAAATAATTTGAATAAAAAACATAATGGGGAAATTGTTGATAATACACAAATAATATGAGTATATTTATACATATTTATGTAAAATATGAAAAAAATTATAAATT
>JAZNSA010000155.1:0-7266 GCA_045590935.1 Clostridia bacterium
AATCTCATTATCAACTGTTTTCTTTTCGTCAAATTCAGGCCACTTACTATAGGAAATTTCTCCTTCAAACCCCAAATTTTGCCACATTTCTTCAGTTATATGAGGTGCTATCGGATTAAGAAGCATCAAAAATGTTTTGATTTCTCCCTTTGTTACCTCTGCTTTTTTCGTAAAGTCGTTCACAAGCGACATCATAGCGGCAATAGCCGTATTAAACTTCATACGCTCAATATCATCGCCGACTTTTTTAACAGTTTTATGCATAGTTGACTCTAAATCCTTAGAATAATCGTCGCCCTCAACTACAATGTTCTGCAAATTCCAAACTCTCTCCAAAAATTTGAAGCATCCCTTAACGCCCTGCTCCGACCACGGCGTAGCCTGGTCAAACGCACCAATAAACATTTCGTATGTTCTGAACGTATCTGCACCATACTGAGAAACAACATCATCAGGATTTACAACATTTCCTCTCGACTTCGACATCTTCTCGCCGTTTTCTCCCAAAATCATTCCATGTGATGTACGCTTTTGATACGGCTCTTTTGTTGGAACAACGCCTATGTCATATAAGAACTTGTGCCAGAAACGAGAATAAAGCAAATGCAATGTTGTATGCTCCATACCGCCGTTGTACCAATCAACAGGCAACCAGTATTTAAGAAGCTCTTCTTTTGCAATTCCCGTAGCGCACTTAGGGTCGATATATCTTAAGAAATACCAAGACGAGCCTGCCCACTGAGGCATTGTATCTGTTTCTCTCGTTGCCGCTCCGCCACACTTAGGACACGTTGTATCAACCCATGATTTAATCTTTGAAAGTGGCGATTCGCCATCGTCTGTTGGTTCAAAGTCCTCAAGCTCAGGCAATGTAAGAGGAAGATTTTCCTCTCCAACGGATACCCAACCGCACTTTTCGCAGTAAACAAGCGGAATTGGCTCTCCCCAATATCTCTGACGAGAGAACACCCAATCACGAAGCTTATAATTTACCTTTCTCTTTCCAAGTCCCTCTTTTTCAAGGAATTCAATCATAGCCGCAATTGCATCACCAACGCTCATTCCTGTCAGGAAACCCGAATTAACCATTGTTCCTTCTTCAACATCTGTATATGCTTCTTTTTGAACATCTTCGCCGCCTGAAACAACCTCAATAATCGGCATATCAAATTTCTTAGCAAACTCCCAGTCTCTGCTGTCATGCGCAGGAACTGCCATAATAGCACCTGTTCCATACGTCATTAAAACATAATCCGAAACCCAAACAGGAAGCTTTGCTCCATTTACAGGATTAATCGCATAAACGCCCTTAATCTGTACGCCTGTTTTGTCCTTAGCAAGCTCTGTTCTTTCAAACTCGCTCTTCTTTGCAGCTTCTTTTCTATAGTTTATAATGTCGCTAAAATTCTCAATCTTGCTCTCCCACTTATCAATATACGGATGCTCAGGCGAAACAACAACATACGTTGCACCAAACAATGTATCGCATCTTGTTGTATAAACAACAAGCTCATCATCTGTATTTTCTATCTTAAACTTAACCTCTGCACCCTCTGAGCGACCAATCCAATTCTTCTGCTGAGTTTTAACCTTTTCAATAAAGTTTACGCCATCCAAATCGTCGATAAGCTTCTGCGCATACTCAGTAATTCTAAGCATCCATTGGCTCTTTCTCTTTTGAACAACTTCACTTCCGCATCTTTCGCAAACGCCGTCAACAACTTCCTCGTTAGACAAACCAACCTTACAGCTTGTACACCAGTTAATAGGCATTTCCTGCTTGTATGCTAAGCCATTTTCAAAAAGCTTAAGGAAAATCCACTGAGTCCAATGATAATAGTCGCTATCTGTTGTATTAATCTCTTTAGACCAATCAAAAGAAAAGCCCAGTCTTTGAAGCTGCTCTTTAAAATGTCCAACATTGTCTGCCGTAACCTTCCTAGGATGGATATGATTTTTCATAGCATAGTTTTCGGTTGGCAAGCCGAAAGCATCCCATCCCATAGGGAACAAAACATTATATCCTTGCATACGTTTTTTTCTTGAAATAATATCAAGCGCCGTATATCCTCTTGGATGACCAACGTGCAAGCCGTGTCCCGACGGGTACGGGAACTCAACCAAGCCATAAAACTTCGGCTTAGACAAATCCTCCGAGCATTTATACGTTTCCTCTTCATACCATTTCTTTTGCCATTTCTTTTCTATTTCATCAAAATTATACTTCATAAAACTATTCACCATCCTTGTCTTTTACGTCATTTTCTTCTAAAAGCTCATCGCAAGTAAGCTTCTTTGCATCCGACCAAAGCCTTTCAAGCCCATAAAAATCTCTTGATTCGCTATGGAAAACATGGCACACAACATCACCATAATCCAAAAGCACCCACGTAGCACTATTATAACCTTCTATGTGTAACAAAGAAAATCCCGCTTTTGCCATTTTTTCTTCTATTTCATCTGCAATAGCCTTAACCTGAGCTGCGGAACCACCTGAACCTATAACAAAATAATCTGCAATTCCCGTCAGCTCCCCAATCTGCAACGCAAGAATATCTCCTGCCTTTTTATCATCAAAGCTCTTCGCAGCAACTTTTACTTTATCTATTGGATTCATATTCCACCTCCAAATATCATACTAAACCTTATTATACATAATTTCATTTATATTTTCAAGAGTTTTAATAAATTTTCATACAAATTTTTATATTTTTTGAAAAAATCTGGCTAAAAAACTCATTTCATACTGAAAATCAAGCTATTTCTCGCCCTTATCGTATCAAGATGCACGGCTTTTTTCTTTTCTATAACATAGGAAATCGAATGTTCAATCGCACTAAGAACTGCTGTATCCAAATCAATTTCTACAAGCTTGCGAAGCTCCTCTAAGCCATCAAAGTATTTTCTGTTCGGCTCAATCATATCCGAAATATAAATTATTTTATCAAGCACAGACATATCTGCCTTTCCCGTCGTATGGCAAGAAATTGCAGAAATAATGTCCATATCCGAAATCTCAAATTTACGCTTTGCTATTTCCGCTCCGAGATATTGATGAACTATATCGTAATTATTCATGCTTACGCAGTCAAGCTCAATTCCCCACTCCTTGCATAGCCTATATCCATCCTCTTTGTCAATTTCCTTTGCGCAATCGTGCAAAATTGCGGCAATCTCCGCCTTTTTCTCGTCAGCACCAAAACGCCTCGCCAACCGAACAGCCGTATCCTTAACGCCTATGCTATGAATATATCTTGAGGGTTTAAGACTTTCTCTTATAAATTTTTCGTATTCCAAATTTATCACCTTAAATATATAATTTATTTTCCAAAATATAATCTAAAACCTCTTTAGTAAGAAACCTTGATACATCCTTTTTATCTCTTATTAAAGACCTGATTTCGCTTGACGAAACATCCATTTCCTCCGTTTTAAGAAAAGATACCTCCGCAAAAAACTCATCCTTAAGATATTTAATTTTCTTTTCTATATCGCTTTCGTATCCGCCACGACCAAGCGCTACAAATGCACATAATTTCAATAGCTCATCTGCTCTGTACCATTTTTCGATATAATCAAGCGAATCTTCTCCTATAATAAAAACAAATTCATCGTTTGGATATTCTCTTAAAAAATGCGAAATCGTTTCAACACTGTAGCAAGGCTTTTCTTTCTTGATTTCAAAATCCGAAACATAAAGCCCTTCAATTCCGTCAATCGCAAGCCTGACCATATCATATCGTTGCTTGCCCGAAGTTTGCCCCGCCTCCTTATGAGGCGGATTTCCCGACGGAATATATACAATTGCATCCAAATTCATTTTATTTAAAACTTCTTTTCCAATATTTATATGCGCCTTGTGAATTGGATTAAAAGTTCCCCCAAACAAACCAATTTTTGCCATAGGACCACCTCTTATCTCGGAAGCTCAATAACCTTTTTATTCTTAGACTCCTTGTATAAAACAAACTTAGAGCCCATCGCCGAAACAGGCTCAGCACCCGTCAACCTTGCAACCTCATTACAAGTTGGCTTAACGTCTAAAAAAGCACTTTCCAAAATATGAATTTTTATAAGCTCTCTTGCTTCTAAAGCCGCCTCTATTTCCGAAATTATAGTATCTCCCAAGCCGCCCTTTCCAATTTGAAAAATAGGTTGCATACCATGAGCAAGCTTACGAAGATACGCCCTTTGTTTACTTGTAATCATATATAAAGCCCTTTCCTTTCACACACAAAATACACCAAAATCAGAATACGAAATCAAATTCCAAATCATACATTCTGACAGTATCGCCCTCTTTAATTCCCGCTTCCTCCAAGGCATCAATAACGCCCTTCTTTCTAAGCGAGCGTTGGAAGAAATTAAACGACTCATCATCTGCCAGATTTGTTGAGCAAACAAGATTTTCAACCCAGCTTCCCTCAACAACAAAGACTTCATTTTCACGACGAATTTCAAAAAGAGGCGCATCTTCAATAATTTCCAAAATCGGGTCAGGCTCAAAATTCTCAACAGCAGGTATTGTTTTAAGCTTTGCCGCAACTGCACACATAAGCTTTGAAACGCCCTTTTGCGTAGCCGCTGAAATTTCAAACACCTCTATTCCTCTTTTTTCCATTTCCGCACAAAATTCTTTGTACAATGAATCATCATATATTATATCCGTTTTATTCGCCGCAACAACCTGCACCCTTTCGGCAAGCGTTTCGTTATAGTTAAACAATTCCTTGTTTATCGCATCAAAATCCTCAATGGGATTTCTTCCCTCTATACCCGAAACGTCAACAACGTGAATTAAAAGGCGAGTTCTCTCAACGTGGCGCAAAAACTCATGTCCAAGTCCAACTCCATCGCTTGCACCCTCAATCAAGCCTGGTATATCAGCCAATACAAAACTTCCGTCAGAGCCAAGATTTTTCATTTCAACAACGCCAAGATTTGGCTCAAGAGTTGTAAAATGGTAATTTGCAATCTTTGGCCTTGCCGCCGTTACAGATGCTAAAAGAGTTGACTTTCCGACATTCGGAAATCCAAGCAAGCCAACGTCTGCAATAAGCTTAAGCTCAAGCTTTAACTCCCTTTCCTCTCCCTTTTGCCCCGGCTTTGCAAACCTCGGCACCTGGCGTGTAGGGGTAGCGAAATGAGTATTTCCCCAACCGCCGTTGCCGCCTTTAAACAAAACAACTCTCTCGTTTGGCGGGGTCATATCCGCCAAAAGCCTGTTGGTTTGCGCATCACGAATTAACGTTCCCGCAGGAACTTTAATAACAAGGTCTGACGCATCTTTTCCAAAACACTTTCCCGACGTACCATCTCCGCCATTTTCAGCAACGTATTTCCTTTTATATCTGAAATCAACAAGGGTTGAAACAGAAGAATCAATTTCAAAAATAATACTTCCGCCCTTGCCGCCGTCGCCGCCGTCAGGTCCGCCCGCTGCAACATATTTCTCTCTGTGAAAAGAAACAGCACCATTGCCGCCGTTTCCCGCTTTAACTAAAATTTTTGCTGTATCAAAAAACATAAAAACTACCTCTCTTATTTTATCAAATAGCTTCTTTACTTATTTTAAACAAACTTTTTAATAAAACAACTTAAATCAAAAACTCTCAGATGAACATCTGAGAGTTTGTATTAATTACGCAGAATAAACGCTGCACTGTTTCTTATCTTTGCCTTTTCTTTCAAACTTAACGTTTCCGTCAATCAAAGCAAATAAAGTATCATCACTACCGATACCAACATTGTTACCGGGATGGATTTTTGTACCACGCTGTCTTACTAAAATATTTCCGGCAGAAACAAACTGACCGTCTGCTCTCTTAACACCCAATCTCTTGGATTCACTATCACGACCATTCTTGGTCGAGCCCATACCTTTCTTATGTGCCATTTATTAACACCTCTGCTTTCATAATTCAAAAATAAATCTGACTTACTCCAAAATTTAACCTTTGGTTTCAATTAACCATTGATTTTCTCAATTTGAAGCTTTGTATAAGGCTGTCTGTGTCCCTGCTTTTTACGATAGTTCTTCTTAGCCTTAAACTTGAAAACGATAACCTTCTTGCTCTTGCCCTGCTTTAAAACCTTAGCAGAAACGCTTGCGCCTGCAACAGTAGGCTCACCAACCTTAAGCTCATCGCCACCAATTGCCAAAACTTTATCAAAAGTATAGTTTCCTTCAACCTCAGCGTCTAGCTTTTCAACGAAGATAACATCACCTTCTGCTACCTTGTACTGCTTTCCGCCTGTTTCGATAATTGCGTACATAATTGCACCTCCTTATTTAATGAAGTCTCGCTAATTTAGGCGTTGCCAAACAAATTATGGCAAACTTAAAAAGCCGTAATTATGCGGTTACTAAGATATAATACCACAATATTTGCCGTATGTCAATAGTTTTTTGACATTTTTTTGATATTTTTTTGTATTTTTTAAATTCCCGCTTCTGCTCTCAAAATATCTGCCTTATCCGTCTTCTCCCACGGAACGCTTATATCATCACGTCCCATATGTCCGTAAGCGGCAGTCTGCTTATAAATAGGCTTTCTTAATCCGAAATTATTGATTATTGCGCTCGGTCTTAAATCAAAATGCTTATCTACAAGCTCTGCAATTTTTTCTTCAGCAACTTTAGCCGTTCCGAATGTTTCAACAAAAATAGAAACAGGCTTTGCAACGCCAATTGCATACGCAATCTGAATTTCACATTTATCCGCAAGAGAAGCCGCAACAATGTTTTTTGCAACATATCTTGCCGCATAAGCCGCACTTCTGTCAACCTTTGTAGGGTCTTTTCCCGAAAATGCGCCGCCGCCATGACGTCCTGCTCCGCCGTAAGTATCAACAATTATCTTTCTTCCCGTATGTCCCGAATCTCCCTGAGGTCCGCCAATTACAAAACGTCCCGTTGGGTTTATAAAATACTTTGTATTATCGTCAACCAATTCACTTGGAAGAACAGGCAAAACAACGTGCTTAATCATATCCTCTCTTATCGTTTCAAGCGAAACCTTCTCATCGTGCTGAGTTGAAACAACAACCGTATCAATACGAACAGGCTTGTCCCCGTCATATTCAACAGTAACCTGAGTTTTTCCGTCAGGTCTTAAATAATTAAGCGTTCCGTTCTTTCTCACATCAGTAAGCCTTTTTGCCATTTTGTGCGCATAATATATCGGCATAGGCATCAATACCTCTGTTTCATTACAAGCATATCCAAACATCATTCCCTGGTCGCCTGCGCCGTTAGACTCATCC
>JAZNSA010000156.1:0-42497 GCA_045590935.1 Clostridia bacterium
AGACAATGAAAGAGCAACAGCGCCACATAGAATTTTTTTCATGTTCATAATTTTCTTTCCTCCTTTTTTTAAATTAAATTGCATTCGCTCTGACAGCAAGCGATACGCAAAATAATCTGCAATAATTAAAAAGCTTTAAGCTTTACGGCAGCTTTATATACTTTTGATTAGGCAAATCGTATTTATAAGCCTCTTTTCCGTCGTAAGTGATATAAAACACACCCTCAGTATCTCCGCCCTCAACCTTTGCAACAATAGCGTGGCACTTTTTTTGATTTATTACAGCGCCGCTCTCGTCAAACAAAAGCTGATGACTAACGCCCGTTGAAAGCCCAAGCTGCTCAGCGGTATACCTTTGCAAAATCAAAACCGCTGATTCTCTTGTTATATTTCCATTCTCGTCATAAGTTAACACGTCTTTTTCTTCGATTTGAGGAGCTGCGGTAGGCTGAGGACTTTGCTCTGCTTCTTTAGAAGGCTCTGCCTCATCCGTTTTGTTATTTCCCTCTTTGTTTTCCTCTGCGGCAGAAACAACCTCACCGTTATCTAAAATATCGCCGCCGTCCTCTATTTCTTCTTTGTTTGCATCTTCTGCATTTTCAACGTTTTCAGGCTTAACCTCAGGCTCAGGATTTTTCTTCGAGCAACCAACAAAGGAAAGCATAAAAAACAAGCACATAAGCAACAACAATACCTTTTTCATATCACCAGCAAGTCCTTTCGTGTATAAAGAATACTTCACTAATTATTGATTATGTATAAATACAATTATCATAATGACATCATTTTACCACAATATGATTATTTTTGCAATAGTTTTTTTGAAAATAATAAAAATAAAAAAATATTAGAAAAAACTATTTACTTAATTTGAAAAATGGTATATAATTAAACTTAAATAATAGAAGCAAATGCTTTTTTAATTTGCATTTGGCTTTGGGTAAGGAGGATGTTTTATATGGAAGAATTTGAAAAAAACAAAAAAACGGAAGAAAAACAAGAGGAGATAAGGTATAATACATATAACGAAAGAGGACATAGAAATGTTCCCGCCATTATTTTTTCTATTGTCTCTATTTTCGTGCTGTGCTGCGTACCTTTTTTAACGAGATACAATATGCCTATATGCTATATTGAGCAGGAGGATGGAAAGCTGATGCTTGCAACGCTTGTTTCAATGGCTATTTTTTACTTTTTGGGCTTTGATATGGTTGGGCTTTGTGTAGCAACTGTTAATATTGCGCTTCTTGTATTTAATACCTATGATATGTTTTTACATTCAAGAAACTATTTACTTGGTGGGTTTTATTGGATTTTGGCACTTAGCGTATTGGTTATTATTTCGCATTTTATATACCCGCTTATTATTAAAGGGGCAGAAAAGCGAAAAAAAGATGAATAATTGATTTTTTAATGCTAGGGCGGTCGGCAAGCAAGGCTGATTTGTTTTAGCATTTTTTCTTAGCCTGAAAAATAAGGAGGTGCGAAATGAATGAATTTAAAGGGTTTCACCCTTTCATTAATTTTATATATTTTTTATTTGTAATCGGGTTTTCAATGGTTTTTATGCATCCTGTTTGCATAGCTGTGTCGTTCGTTTCAAGCATCGCCTATGCAACTCTGTTAATTGGGAAAAAGTCGGCAAGGTTTAATTTTTTATATATGCCGCTCCTTATATTAGCAGGCGCAATAATTAATCCCATACTAAGCAAAAACGGCTTAACCGTTGTTTCATATCTGCCTTTTATAGGGAAAATAACGCTTGAGGCAATTTGCTACGGAGCGGCTTCTGCAGGCATTATCGCAGCTGTCATAATATGGTTTTCGTGCTTTAACAAAATAATGACGGGCGATAAGCTTGTATATCTGTTCGGAAAGCTTGCGCCGTCGCTTTCGCTTGTTTTTACAATGGTTTTAAGGTTTGTGCCTAAATTTAAGGCGCAGCTGAAAAAGGTTTCAAATGCGCAAAAAAGCCTTCAAAGTGAGGATGAGAGCTCTTCGTTTTTGCAAAGGGTGAAAAATGCAATAAAAATACTTTCGATTATGATAACGTGGTGTCTGGAGGATGCCGTTGAAACGGCGGACAGTATGAAAAGCAGAGGCTATGGCTTAAAGGGGCGAACCGCATTTTCAAGCTATGTTTTTTCGCCTCGTGATTTTTGGGCAATTGCTTTTGTTTTGTTGCTTTCGGCATTTGTTATAACAGGCGTTTCGCTTGATTTTATTAAGTTTGCATATTTTCCGTATTTAAGCTTTGGCTTTAATATATATGGAGCAGCTGTGTTTTGCGTTTATCTGCTGCTTTGTATGTTTCCGATATTCGTTGAGGTTTGGGGGTGTTTGAGATGGAAATTATCAAAACAGAAAATTTAAGCTTTAAATATCCGAATGAGAGCAAGAGCGCAGTAAGCGATATAACTCTTAGCATTGAGGCGGGCGAATTTGTTACTCTATGCGGAAAATCGGGATGCGGCAAGTCTACTCTATTAAGGATGTTAAAGCCAATCCTTACGCCTCACGGTGAAACCAAAGGAGAGGTCTTATTTGACGGACGGGCTATATCGTCTCTCTCGCAAGGGGAACAGGCGGAAAAAATCGGATTTGTTTTTCAAAATCCCGATAATCAAGTTGTAACGGATAAGGTTTGGCACGAGCTTTCATTCGGGCTTGAGAGCCTTTCGTATTCCGAAACGGAAATACGGGGCAGAGTTGCGGAAATGGCTTCATTTTTCGGTATACAGCATTGGTTTTATGAGGATGTTAAAAATCTTTCGGGCGGTCAAAAGCAACTTTTAAACCTTGCGTCGGTTATGATTATGCAGCCGTCAATTTTAATTTTGGACGAGCCTACAAGTCAGCTCGACCCTATTGCCGCTCAGGATTTTATTGACACTCTTTTGAAGATAAATCGTGAAATAGGAACAACTATTATCCTTACGGAGCATCGCTTGGAGGAGACTTTTGCAATTTCCGACAGGGTTATTGTTATGGATGATGGAAAAATTATTGCAAACGGAGCGCCAAATGACGTTGGCGAGCTTTTGAAAAATGAAAATCATGATATGTTTTTTGCGCTTCCAACGCCTATGAAGGTGTTTTTCAGCTTAGGCGGGAGCGGTGTTTGCCCAATCAACATAAGAGATGGCAGACAGTGGTTAAAAAATATGGAAATAAAAAATAAGGTTTTAGCGTGTGATAAAGGAAAAAAAGAAGAGAGCGTTGCCGAGTTTGACAACGTTTGGTTTAAATACGAAAAAAATTCGCCCGACATTGCAAAAGGGCTTTCGCTCAGCTTGAATTCGGGCGAGTTTTATGCGCTTGTAGGCGAAAACGGAAGCGGAAAAACAACCGTGCTTTCGCTTCTTTCGGGAATTCTTGCGCCGTATAGAGGCAAGATATATAAAGAGGCAGAAATGAAAATTGCTCTTCTTAGCCAAAATCCGCAAGCTATGTTTGTTAAGAAAACGGTTTTGCTTGAGCTTAGCGACGTGCTTGAAGCTAAGAGCGGAGATAACAATAAGGAAGAACTACGAAAAATCGTTGATTTTTGCGAGCTTTGGGACTTGCTTTCGAGGCATCCGTACGACTTATCGGGCGGAGAACAGCAAAGGGTTGCGCTTGCAAAGGTGCTTTTAACAAAGCCCGACATTCTCTTGCTCGACGAGCCAACTAAGGGGCTTGATGCCCATTTTAAAGCAAAGCTTGCGAAAATGCTTTTCAAGCTTAAGCAGAGAGGCGTTTCAATTCTGGCAGTTTCGCACGATATTGAGTTTTGCGCAAAATATGCCGACAGGTGCGGAATGTTTTTTGACGGGCATATAATAAGCGAGGATGTGCCAAAAAAATTCTTTTTGCAAAAAAGCTTTTATACAACCTCTGCGGGCAGAATGGCGAGGGGAATTGTTGAGGGAACTGTTTTGGATGAGGATATTATATATGCGCTCGGCGGAAAAATGAAAGAACAAAAATTCTCCGAAGATGAAGATAATTTAGATAATTCGGATAAAAATGATTTTTTATCAAAAAAGCTTGAAGAGGCAAAAAAGAAGAAAAAGAAAAAATTAACAGCTAAAAATATCGTCTTGGGCGGCGTATTCGGAGTTTTGTTTTTATTTATTCAATTCGTTTTGATTAAAAAATATGACGGACTTCAAGGCTATATATTTCAGATGCTTGCTATGCTTGCGCTTGGCACATCGCTTTTTAATTTTTTGCCGAAAAGAACGTTTGAATTTGGAAAAAGAGTTGAACTTAAAGCGGGAAAAATTTCAAAAAAGACAGCTCTTGCAATACTTATGGTTTTAATAATTATTCCGATAACGGTTTTGCTTGGCGTAAAATTCGGAGGCGAAAGAAGGTACTATATAACAAGCCTTATTGTTATTTTAGAGGCGTTGCTTCCGTTTGCAATGGTTTTCGAGGGTAGACGTCCGCAAGCGAGAGAGCTTGTTATAATAAGCGTTTTATGTGCACTGACGGTCAGCGGCAGAGCGGCGTTTGTTTCGATTCCGCAGTTTAAGCCTGTTGCCGCTATGATTATAGTTTCGGGAATTTGCTTTGGAGGCGAGGCTGGGTTTGTTGTAGGAGCGGTAAGCGGATTTGTTTCAAATTTCTTTTTCGGGCAGACGCCGTTTACGCCGTGGCAGATGTTGGCTTTTGGAATAATAGGGTTTGTTTCGGGAATTGTTTTTAAAAATGGTTTTTACGGCAAAACGAAAACGGGGCTTTGCATATTCGGCTTTTTTGCAACCCTTATTTTATATGGGGGAATTATTAATGCTGCATCGGTTATTCTGGCACACGGAGAGCCGAATGAAAATATGTTTTTGGCAACGTATGTTGCAAGCTTACCGTTCGACATTGTCCATTCGTCGTCAACGGCGTTTTTTCTGTTCTTTATAGCGGAGCCTATGATAGAAAAAATCGACAGAATAAGAATTAAATACGGTTTGATTAATTGAATTTTTTGGCGCCCTTGGAAAATCAATGCACAATGAATAATGAATAATCCACCCTGAATTGCTGCGCAATTCTTTTTCCCCCCCTTTAGGCAAGGGGGGCGTTTGGGAGTGCGCTTTTTTTCAATTCAGAATTATGCAATTGCCTTTTCGTATTGACTTAGACGTAATATTTTGATATAATAAGCCTTGTAGACGAAACATAAAAAAGAGGTGGCAGATTTGAATGGTTGGCTTGTTGTAAACAACTTTTTAGCGGGCGAAAAGTTTTTGGAAATATATGATTTTTTAGTATCCTCGGCGAAAAAGTATGGCGTTTGTATCAAAATAATAAAAACAGGCGAGCTGAATATTTTACTTGGCGAAAAAATTTCTCTGCCCGATTTTGTTTTGTTCTGGGACAAGGATGTGCTTATGGCAAAATGCTTGGAGGATATGGGCGCAAGGGTTTTTAATTCATCAACCGCAATAGATATGTGCGACAATAAGGCACTGACGTATATTGCGCTTAGCAAAAGCAATATAAAAATCCCAAAAACAATTCTTTCCCCAAAAACCTTTGATAATATCGGATATAATAATTTAGACTTTTTAAAAAATGCTTCCGACTTGCTCGGCTTTCCGTATATAATAAAAGAAGCTTACGGCTCGTTCGGGCAGCAGGTATATATGATAAATAGCATAAGCGAGGCAGAAAAGCTTGTTACAGGCTTTGGCGCAAGACCGTTTGTTATGCAGGAATTTATAAAATCAAGCGTAGGGCGGGACGTCAGAGTTAATGTTGTTGGTGGAAAGGTTATTTGCTCAATGCTCAGGTACAGCGAAAATGGTGATTTTCGGTCAAATATTTCAAATGGCGGCAAAATGGCAAACTATGAAGCAGATGAGAACCAAAAGGCTATTGCAATAAGTGCCGCTGAGGCTTTAAAGCTCGACTTTGCGGGGGTAGACGTTTTATTTGGCGAAGATGGTAAGCCAATAATATGCGAGGTTAATTCTAACCCTCATTTTAAAAGCACGCTTGAGTGTACGGGTATAAATATGGCGGACAGTATCATTGAATGTATATTGGATAGGATAGGTTGAAATGGTTGGTTGGATTATATACAGCGCTGAAAATAAAAATAAAAATGATTGGTTTATAGACTCGCTAATCAAAAGTGGCAAGGAAAAGGGGCTTGATTTAAGGCTTATCATTGCCGACAAGCTTTCGTTTGGAATAGCGGATAAAAAGCCGTCGGTTTCGTATTGCGGAGAGGTATTAAAAATGCCCGACTTCGTTATAAACCGAAGCATATTTCCTATTTTGTCGATGTATTTTGAAGAGTTTAACATAAGGGTTTTTAATTCGTATAAGGTTTCAAAAATATGCAACGACAAGCGTTTGACGCATCTTTATTTTAACGATGTTAAATCTATGGAAACGTATTTTTACGACCGCCGTTTTTTCTCGGGCGAAATTCCTTTAAAATATCCTTGTGTTGTTAAGCCGTCGGACGAGCATGGCGGTTTTGGAATTACGATTGCGAATAATAAAGAGGAGCTTATTTCGGCGATTGAAAGCTACAGGGCTAATGAATTTCTCGTTCAGAAGCTTTCGTCAAATCCAGGTAATGACGTAAGAGTGTACGTTATGGGCGGAAAAATTGTTGCGGCAGCGCTAAGAAGCTCAGAAAGCGACTTCAGGAGCAATTTTTCCTTGGGCGGCTCTGTTTCTTTGTTTGAGCTGAGCGAGGAGCAAAAGGAAATGGTTTATAAAATAACAAATCTCCTCAAGCTCGACTATGCGGGAATAGACTTTATTTTTGACAATGGCGAAATGGTTTTTAATGAAATTGAGGATGTTGTAGGCGCAAGAATGTTATATAAGCTTACGGATATAAATGTTCACGAAATGTATTTGGATTATATTATAAATTGCTTAGAAACGGAGAGTAAAAATGCTTAGCTTTGATGAAGCAAAGGAAAAAGCCCTTAGGGCAATTTCTGTTAAAAGGTATACAAAAAAGGAGCTTGCCGACAAGCTTAAAAAGCAGGGAGTAAGCGAGGAAGTTTCGGAGGACGTTGTAGCATGGGCTACGGAATATGGCTTCTTAAACGACGTTGAATATGCCAAAAGCTATATTTTAAATGCTCTTAATGTAAAAAAACAGGGGCTTAGGAAAATTAAATTTGAGCTTGAAGCCAAAGGGATAGACCGCTTTTTGTTTGAAGATGTTGTGTTTGAGCTTGAAGGTGATAACGGAATTGACGAGGAAAAAAATATTATGAGCCTTTTAGAAAAGAGGCTTAAAGATATAAACAACAGAAAAGAAATCGACAAAACTGTGAGATTTTTAATTTCACGCGGCTTTGATTATGGAAAAATAAAAAAATGCGTCGCTTCGTATGTAAACGATTTTGACTTAGGAGATGAGGACTTTGCCCAATAAACATTATTCGGTTGCAATTGCTTCTTTAGGTTGCCCGAAAAATCTTGTTGATACTGAAAATATGCTTGGCTTTTTAGCGGATGCGGGGCATACGATAACCTCGGATGCAAGTGAAGCTGAAATTATTATTGTAAACACCTGCGGATTTATAGGCGATGCAAAAAAAGAAAGCATCGACACTATTTTAGAAATGGCAGATTATAAAAAAACGAAAAAATTAAAGTATCTTATCGTTGCAGGATGTCTGTCGGAAAGATACCCCGAGGATATAAAAAACGAGCTTCCCGAGGTTGATGCAACAATCGGAACGGGCGACTATTTTAAAATAGCCGAGGTTATAGCCGAATTGGATGATAAAAACGAGGTAAGGCTTTTTGGAAACGCAAACGAAGCTGCGCCCGAAAATATGCCGAGAATTTTGAGCACGCCTCCCCATACGGCTTATGTTAAAATTGCCGAAGGGTGCGACAATTGCTGCACATACTGCATAATTCCTAAGCTTCGCGGGAAATATCGCTCACGAACAATTGAGGATATTAAGGCAGAGGTAGAGGCGCTTGCTGAAAATGGAGTTTCTGAAATAATCCTTATCGCTCAGGACACTACAAGGTACGGAATTGATATTTTTGGCGAATACTCCTTGGATAAGCTTCTTTTGGAGCTTGTTAAGGTTGAGAAAATAAAGTGGATTCGTATTCACTATTGCTATCCCGAGGCAATAACAGACAGTCTTTTGGACGTTATGGAAAAAAACGATAAAATCTGCAACTATTTGGATATTCCGATTCAGCACATTAATGATACCGTTTTAAAAAGAATGGGCAGAGAGAGCGATGGTGAGCAGATAAGGCAGCTTGTTGCAAAAATCCGCAAAAAGCTTGCCGATGTCGCAATACGAACCTCTTTAATAGTTGGCTTCCCTGGTGAAACAGAGGAGCAATTTGAAGAGCTTTGCGACTTTTTAAAGGAGGCTGAGCTTGACAGGGTAGGAGTGTTTGCGTACTCACGAGAGGAGGACACCCCTGCTGACAAGCTTTGCGACCATATAGACGAGAGTATTAAGGAGAAGCGGCGTGATATTGCGATGCTCATTTCTCAGGAGATTTCAAAAAAGAAAAACGACGGCAAAATCGGCAAAGTCTTAGAGGTTATGTGCGACGGCTTTGACGAGGAAACAATGCTTTATTTCGGCAGAAGCCGTTTTGACAGTATCGACATTGACTCAAATGTATATTTTGGCACAAAGAAAGAAATTTCTGCGGGCGAAATTGTTTTGGTTAAAATTTTAGATTGTGATGAATATGATTTATATGGGGAGGAGATTTAAAATGACAACTGCAAGCAAAATAACGATGGTCAGATTATTAATGATTCCTGTTTTTGTATTTTTTCTTATGATTGGGTACTACTACCCCGACCTTATTGCCTTTTCGGACTACATTGCCGCATTTCTATTTATCATTGCATCGGCAACTGACGGAATAGACGGGCATATCGCAAGAAAATATAATCAGGTTACGGATTTTGGAAAGTTTATAGACCCTTTGGCAGACAAGATTTTGGTTGTTGCCGCTCTTATATGTATGGTTGAGTTCGGATGGATTTATTCTGTTGCGGTTATTATAATTATTGCAAGGGAATTTATGGTTACGGGGTTGAGGCTTGTTGCAATAAGCTCGGGAAAGGTTATTGCAGCAGGAATGTCGGGCAAGCTTAAAACTGTTATACAAATTGTTGTTATTTCTGCAATTCTGTTTGCGCATTGCTTTGGTGTTTCGGAGATTTCCTATATTTCTATTTCGCTAAAAATTGGAATTTGGGTAATGGTTTTTATAACGGTGTATTCGGGATGCGAATATATAATTAAAAATTGGAGTGTTATTGATTTTAATAAATAATGAATAGTTTAGTAAATGGAGCTGTGGCAAAAAATGCGGCAGTTCCGTTTTTTATTGGATTTTAGTGCGCTGATATATATAAATTGACTATATTTTTTAAAACTTATGTCAAAAAAATAAAACTTTTTTATAAAAAAACGCATAATTTTTAAAAAAAACTATTTACAAAATGAATATTATTTGCTATAATCAATATTGTAGATTACTTTGTATTCAGCTTGCTGTCAGAGCGAATGCAATTTAATTTAAAAAAAGGAGGAAAGAAAATTATGAACATGAAAAAAATTCTATGTGGCGCTGTTGCTCTTTCATTGTCTTTGACAATGTTTGCGGGCTGTGGCAAGAAAAATGCTTCAACAAGCATGAAGATGGAACCAGGCGAGGGCTCAAAGATTACAAAAGAAGTTTTCGAGCCAACTCTTCTTCTTCTTGATTACGACTATGAAAAGATGCACGTTTTCCAGGAAGCTTTTAAGTACACAAACGTTAAACCAAAGGCTTTTGTTGCAACAACAGCTGATGCAAATCAGCATTTTGAAATGATGCTTGCAGGCGGAGAGAAAATGGCAGATATCGCAGGTGCAAGTGTATCAAGAATTAACTCGGCGGCTGTCGAGGGCGCATTTATTGATTTGCTTCCTTTAATTGAGGAGCACGCTCCTAACATTAAGGCTTACTTTGAAGAGTTCCCTGAGTATAAGGCTCAGTGCTTAGCTTCTGACGGAAAGCTTTATGTTATCCCTACTACATACGATTCAAGCGCATCTGAAGGATTCTTTATCAGAAAAGACTGGCTTGATAAGCTAGGCCTTGAAGTTCCTACAACGGTTGATGAGTATCACGATGCTCTTCTTGCATTCAAGACTCAGGACCCTAACGGCAATGGTAAGGCAGATGAAATTCCTTATTTCTATCGTAATCAGACCTGGTACGGACTAGTTCAGTTGTTCGGCGCATATCACAGAGATTATATTGATGATAACGGCAAGTTCCACAGAGGCTTCTTCGAGCCTGAATTCAAGGTTGCTATGGAAAACCTTATTCAGTGGAACAAAGAAGGTCTAATCGACCCTGAATGGGAAACTCGTACAAACGCAAGAGAAGAGCTTTTGGGTAACAACCTTGGCGGTGCAACTCATGACTGGTTCTCTTCTACAGGCTCATTTACTAAGAACGTAAGAGAGAATCATGCTGGCGAAGCGTGGGCAGAGAAGTTTGACTTTGCTCCTATAGCACCTCCTGCTGATATCAACGGCGAGGTTAAAGAAATTTATTCTCGTCCTAAGATGAGAGGTATAGGTTGGGGAATATCTTCAACAAATGAGTATCCTGTTGAAACAATCAAGTATTTTGACTGGTGGTTCACAGAGCAGGGTAAGCTAACATACTGGTATGGTATGGAAGGAACAGATTATGTGAAAGAAGCAGACGGTACTATTAAGTTCACAGACTTAGTATTAGACTATACAAAGGGTGTTCCGCTGTATATGCGTGAGAACGGTCAGATAGATCAGGGCGCTCCAATGAGCATGGAAGCTGAGATGGCAGGTATGACAGAGGCTGCTAAGGAAGGCTTTGCAATGTATGAGCGTGAGATAAAGATTATTCCTCAAGTTCCAACACTTTCGTTCACACCTGAGGAGAGAGATGAGCTTGATACAATTCAGGCTGACCTTAACACTCATGTTGATGAAACAATCGATAAGTGGTTTGCAGGTACATTAGAGTTTAATGATGCTGCTTGGGATGCTTATATCGCTAAGTGTGAAGAGCTTGGCTCAAAGAGACTTGTTGAAATCAATCAGGCTGCATTTGACAGACTTGTTGCTGCAGGTGGCGGACTTGACGATACAACAGCAAACGTTACAAATAAAAACAACTAATATTATATAGTAGTTAAAAAAGGTGTTGCGGCAATTGCTGCAACATCTTTTTTTGTTGTGTAACGAAAACCACTTCACTAAGACGGTGGTCATGACTGCAGGCGGTGAGATTTAAAAATTCACAATATACAATGCATAATGCATAATCCCCCCCCTGAATTGCTACGCAATTCTTCCCCCCTTTAGGCAAGGGGGGCAATTGGGTTTGCGCTTTATTTTAATTTGATATAATATTTTTTACAGGGGATGGGTTTCCTGATAAATATTTTCTGCTTTGCAAAAAAGCCCCTGCTTAAAAACAATGCAGAGACTTTTCATATAATATTTTTCTAAAAAAATCAATAGTCATTAAGACTGCGAATATGCTTAAAAGTTTCGTTTTCACCCTTCTCTTTCAGCATAACAAGCCAACTTTCGAGCAAATCCGAGGTTTCAGCGTGAATAATTCTTCTGCCCTTTGCACGAAGAAAATATTCTAACGGATGAGATTCATTATAATTTTCCTTTTGATAAATTTTGCTTGCGGCAACCCTGTCGCAAAACATTTCTTTAACGAAAACAATAGGCATTTTAACAGGCTCAACAAGCTTCGATTTCGGATTATAGTCTACCCAATATTCAAAATGATGCCTGTTTCTGCCTTTATGATGCATCCATGCAATCGAATAGCCATATTCATTTCTCTCGCCCTCATTAGGACTTCTCTTCCCGTCTGTAAAAAATCTTACACCCTTAGAAAACTCCGTTGGAGTATATTTAGACAAATCGTGCAACAATCCGCGCCACACTATGCCTGCCTTAAAGGCGTGTGCAATAACGGCGTGCCTATGATTTGTTATTGTAACAAAATGCCCCCACGCATTTTTAATCTTGCTTAACATTTTTACACCTACCCGTCCTGAAGCATAATTTTAAGAGTTTTTGCAATGCTTGAAGCAGATGGCTCATCTCTTGTTATAATAAAAATCGTGTCATCGCCTGCGATTGAACCTAAAATTTTATCGCCGATACAGCTGTCAATCGCAACGCACGCCGCCTGAGCCATACCAGTAAGCGTTTTAATAACAATAGTGTGAAGCGCAACTTCAATACTTACAACGGACTGCGAAAATACAAACCTATGCTTCGCATTAGAGCCGACAATAGTATTCGGGAGAGTATATTTATACCCGCCATCTGTTCCGCTCGCAACCTTAACAAGACCCATTTGCTTAATATCTCTTGAAACAGTTGCTTGCGTAACCTTAAAGCCACACTCCGTAAGCTTTTTTGTTAAATCCGCTTGCGTTACGGTATTTGATTGGGAAATTATATCCAAGATTTTTTCATGCCTTTTATTTTTCATTTTAACCTCCATAGCTATATAAAAAATTCGCCATTATACAACCCTTCACAAGAATATGCATAAATTTCAAATCAACTTTAAAATTATCTATGACCTCTGTCCTTCAGCTTTTTTCTAACCGATTCATAAAAACCGTTTTTGTCGAGCTTAACGAGCTTTGTTACAAATTTGGACTTGCCGATTTTAACAATATCGCCGCTGAGCAAATTAACACCATGCCTACCATCGGCACTAAGATATGCCAAGCTTTCGTCGCAATTTTCAACAACCGCTACAACATTATCACTTGCAGGCAAAACAACAGGTCTCGTACTCATATCGTGTGGCGAAATTGCGGTAATCAGAATTGCTTCAAGCTCAGGCGAAACAACAGGGCCACCCGCAGATAATGAATACGCAGTTGAACCTGTCGGGGTCGAGAAAATAACACCGTCGCAATCAAAGCTGTCAAGCTCGTCGCCCTTTGCAGACAATTCAATCTGCAAAATTCTTGAAAGCGCACCTCTTGCAATAACAATATCGTTTAACGCATGAAACGTACTATGACAAACGCCGTTTCTTATGATTTGCGCCTCAATCATCATTCTGTTTTCAATTTCGTATTTTCCGTCTACAATATTTTTAAGACATTCCTCGTCTAAGTCATTTCCCTCGGCTTCTGCAAGGAAGCCCAGATGCCCGAGATTAACGCCGAAAATCGGCACTGTGTTCGGAAGCATCTGCGATACGGCAGAAAGAATTGTTCCGTCGCCCCCAAGCACGATTACAACATCTGCCGAAATTTTAAAAAGCTCATTTTCACAAAGAAGGCTTGCGCCGCTGAGCTCACCGAATTTTTCATCTGCATAAATTTCACACTTGTCCGACAAAAGAGCTATTACCGACCTCGTAATTCTGAAATCCTTATCACGCATCGGGTTAGGCACAATTATGATTTTTTTCAAGCTAACGCCCCCCTACATAATTTTCTTTGTATAATTATTCACTCATATAAAATTATTATACACGCTTTAACTGATTTTTGCAAGCAAAATTTATATTTTTTATAATTATATATAAATTCTATTTTAATCTGGCCGCAAAAATATCTAAAAATAATTTTTTAATGCAATTAAAGGTAATTGGAAAACAACGAGACCGTTAGAAATCGTCGTATCAGATATGACCTGTTTCAGACATAAAGGACTTCGTTGGGAATGGACATATATGTTAGATTTATACAATAATGAGATAATAGCAAGTTCAGTAACTAATAAAATTGGAAGCAGTATACCATATTATAATTGCTTGAAAATTTTAATAGAAAAGACAAAAGAGCAGAGCTACCCAGTCGCTTTGCACACAGACCAAGGTAGTGTCTACTCTTCATCAGGCTTTTACCAAACCCATAAACATTATACCAATATCAGGCGTTTTATGTCAAGAGCAGGAACACCTACCGACAACCCAATAATAGAATTTTAAAATGGTTGGATAAAAATAGATTTTGATTTAAAATCAGTCGAGGGTATACCAGCGTTCATCGAAAACTATGTCCATTACTTTAACAACGAAAGATTGTCTTATAAATTAAATTACAAAACCCCTGTCCAATATAGAATTGAACAAGGGTTTGGGTAATTAGTGGTTTTTAGTATCTACTTTCACTTGACAAGTCCACCATATTTGACGGGTGGTTGTGATTTTAATAATTTTCTGCGTGTATTTCAAAGTAGCTTTGAGGGTGTGCACAGGTTGGGCAAAGCTCGGGCGCTTTTTCTCCAACTACGATATGACCGCAATTTCTGCATTCCCATATCTTAACTTCGCTCTTTTCAAAAACCTCTGAAGCTTCAACATTTTTAAGGAGCGCTCTGTATCTTTCCTCGTGATGCTTTTCAATAGCTGCAACAAGTCTGAATTTTGAAGCAAGCTCTGTAAAGCCTTCTTCTTCGGCAGTTTTTGCAAAGCCTTCATACATATCTGTCCACTCATAATTTTCGCCTTCCGCAGCGTTAAGAAGATTTTCAGCAGTATCTCCAATACCATTTAGTTCCTTAAACCACATTTTTGCGTGTTCCTTTTCGTTATCTGCAGTCTTTTGAAAAAGCGATGCTATCTGTTCAAATCCTTCCTTTTTGGCTTTAGATGCGAAATATGTATACTTGTTTCTTGCTTGTGATTCACCTGCAAAAGCCGCTTCTAAATTTTTTTCTGTTTGTGTTCCTGAATACTTACTCATTTTTATTTCCTCCTAAATTTTTAATTATATTAATGACAACTGTGTTTTCCAAAGCCAAGTTCACCGCAGATATGACCTGATTTTCTATGTTAGTAGTCGTGATGGTTGCAATGAATATTTGGATTTAAATCCAAATTGCCGCTAATTAAAGCTTTGACAACGATTCTCATATTATTTTCTTTGTGGTAACGTAAATTTTTCTTAATTTTAACATATTTTTATTAATAAGTCAATACAAAGCCGCTTAAAAAATATTTATGCGAAAATCCATATATTAATGCAACTATATGTCAATTTGTAGGGAAATTAAATAAAATCAAAGCAAATACCAATATTGAGATTTTAATTCACGATAGCGTTATAAAGCCATATTTTGAAATATTCTTAATTCTTTCAAACGCACTTAACAATGCCTGCGAATCTGTTAAAGACCTTCCGCAAGAAAGCAGATTTGTGAGCCTGCAGATTAAAAGAAAGGGTGTATACCTTTATATCTGCAAATAGCTTCCAAGGAATATCAGATTATTATTTCCTATGGAAAGCTCATCTAAAATGCGAACTGTTTCCTTTGCATATATAGATGCTTCTAAATCAAAATAGAAGGAGAATTCAAAATCTCTGCCTGCAATAGGTCTTGATTCAAGCTTTGTAAGATTAAGCCCTGCCATTGCAAATTTTGAAATGATGCTATTTAGCGAGCCGGGGGTATGAGGAAGATTCATTATAATACTTATTCTGTCTGCACCCGGGTAGATTAAAAGCTCCTTCGTGATACAAATAAACCTTGTGAAGTTGCTGTCAGAATTTGCAATTTTTTTATTTATAACAGAAAGCCCGTAATTTTCTGCACAAGCGGGCGAAGAAATTGCAGCTATATCCAATCTTTTTGAGTCTGCAACAAGCTTTGCGGCAATCGCAGTGTTTTCGCAAACGGTTACTTTTATATCGGGATATTCCTTTAAAAATTCCGAACATTGACCAATCGCCTGTTCGTGAGAAATAATTTCTTTTATATCCGAAATTTTAGCACCCTTATTTGCCATAAGTGCGTGGTTTATTTTAAGCTTAATGCTTTTGATAATATGGAAATTATAATTTTTCATCAAGTCATAAACGGCAATCACTGTTCCGTGAATTGAATTTTCAATCGGCAATATTCCGTACTTGCAGGCTCCGCTTTCAACGGTTTTAAATACATCCTCAAAGGTTTTAACATAATTAATATCCGGATTTTTGAAAAGTCGGTCGCAAGCAAGCTGAGAATATGAGCCTTCAATGCCTTGGCACGCAACAGTTCCGTCTTGCGGAAAAATTTGAGGTGTAGTATCAAGAGCGTTTTGAATTTTAATCGAAAGCTCCCCATTTGTTTTTGCGTTTTGTTTGTTTTGATAGCTTTTGCTTAAATCCATAAGGCACGAAAAAAGCATTCTCGAATAATCTGCCATATCTGCGCCTGACTTTTCGCTTACCTTTTTTAAGATTTCTCTTTCTCTGCCCTTTTGCAAGGTTGAGAGGTTATTTGCCTTTTTGTAATCTGCAACCATTGATGCCGTTTCCATTCTTTTTAAAAACAGCTTTAAAATTTCATCGTCTATTACATCTATCTCTTTTCT
The DNA here is from genome assembly GCA_045590935.1 of Clostridia bacterium. Classification (GTDB taxonomy): domain Bacteria; phylum Bacillota; class Clostridia; order UBA1381; family UMGS1253; genus CAKSHP01. The sequence goes on from JAZNSA010000156.1 coordinate 16,351, forward strand.
TAATTCTTCTAAATCCACGTTAGCTCACCTCTATAATATAAAATCTGATATTGCTATTGCTGCTATTGCTTCAATACAAGGCACTGCACGAACAGCAATACAGGGGTCGTGTCTGCCTTCGGTTGATAGAATTACATTTTCTTTTCTTTCAAAGCTTATACTTTGCTGCTTCTTTGAAATTGACGGTGTAGGCTTAAATGCTACATTAAATATAATCGGCATTCCCGTTGTTATACCGCCGAGTATGCCACCGTGATTATTTGTTTTTGTTTTGACTGTATTTTTATCCATATAAAATTCATCATTATTCTCCGAGCCCTTCATTTTAGAAGATGCAAACCCTTTTCCGAATTCAATACCCTTTACGCCGCCAATTCCAAAAACACTTGATGCAATCGCATTTTCTATCCCGTCAAACATAGGCTCGCCAATTCCCGCACCAAGACCGTATATTCCGCATTCGACACTTCCGCCGATAGAATCGCCCTCTTCTCTCGCGCTTAAAATCAAGTCTTGCATTTTTTCTCCTGCATCATCCGAAAAAGTAGGGAAGGCACCGCTTTTTATTTTGTTTAATTGCTTCTCATCAAGCAAAATAGTATTTATTTTATCATCATTAGCTTCACCAACAGAGGATAGGTGTGCAACTATTTCAATATCTCGTCTTTTTAAAATTTGCATTAAAATTCCGCCGATGGCACAAATAGGAGCAGTAAGTCTGCCGGAAAAATGTCCGCCACCCCTTAAATCACAAAAGCCGTTGTATTTGGTATATGCAGTAAAATCAGCATGACCCGGTCTTGGAATATCAACCTTATAGTCTGTAGACCTCTTGTTTTCATTTTTTATCAAAAGACAAAGCGGAGCGCCTGTTGTATAGCTATCCTTAATACCTGATACAAATTCAGGAATATCCGCCTCCTTTCTTGGAGTAGAGTATTTGTTATTTCCACCCTGACGGCGTTTTAAGAAAGCTTGTAATTCTTCAAAATCAATTTTTTCTCCTGCGGGCAAATTATCCACTACTGCACCAATAGCACTTCCGTGCGATTCGCCAAAAATGCTGACCTTTATTCTTTTACCTGTTTCAGATGACATTTACATTACCTCCAATACTTTCAAAATCCTCTATAAATGATGGGTATGACTTATCTATTGCCTTTGCATCTATCAAAATAATATCATTTTCACAAATTGCACTTGCAACAAAAGCCGACATTGCAATTCTGTGGTCATTATAGCTTTCTACTGCTCCACCATTTAATTTTCCGTTTCCGTATATAGTGAGGCTGTCGTTTGTTTCTTCAGCCTTGCCGCCAAGCTTTAATATAAGCTCTTTTGTTGTTTTAATTCTGTCGCTTTCTTTTATTCTTAATCTCGCTGCATTATAAAGAACTGATTTCCCTTTTGCACTGCAAGCCAAAACAGATAATACAGGAAATAAATCAGGACATTGCGAAACATCGAAGCAAAAAGGCTTTATTTCGCTTTTTGAAACTTCTATCTCATTATTTGAAACGGTATAATTCACACCTGCAATTGATAGCACGTCTAAGAGTATTTTATCGCTTTGGTGGGAATTTAGATTAAGATTTTTTATTGTAACTCTGCCGGCGATAGCACCAAGTACCATAAAAAATGCCGCATTTGACCAATCACCCTCAACAATATATTCCTTTGGCGATATGTAGCTATCAGTTCCATTTATGATAAATTCGTTTTCACTTTGCTTTATATTTACTCCGAAGTGTTTTAGCGTATCAATCGTCATATTAACATAGGCTGAGGACTGTAGCTTTGATGTAAGCCTTATAATGCTTTTTTCTTTGAGCAAAGGAAGTGCAAACAGAAGCCCTGATATGAATTGCGAGCTTATATTTCCTGCAATGTTAAATGCCCCTGCACAGGCTTTGCCTGACACAGTTATCGGAAGATTAGAGGATGAAAAAATATTCCCATGCTCCTTTAATAAATCAATAATAAGCCCCATTGGTCTTTCGGGCAAGCGCCCTCTTCCTACAAAGGTTGCACCTGAGCCAAGCGCTGACAAAACAGGTAATAAAAATCTTAGTGTTGAGCCACTCTCAAAACAATCCAATGTGGGATTTTGCAAAGGCTTTTTAATAGGTGTAATTTCATATACACTATCCTTTTTTACAAAGCCTGCCCCCATATTTTTTATACAACCTAAGGTTGCCTCAATATCCTTTGAAATATGGGATATATATATTTTTGTTTTATCATCGGCTAATGCAGAACAGATAATTGCTCTGTGTGCATCGGACTTTGAAGCAATTGCCGAAATTGTGCCGTTTGGCGCTATTGGTTTAATCCTTACCTGCATATAAGCACTTCCTTAAGCTCGGAAACATTTATGTTTTTAAGTACACAGTTTCCTATTTTTTCTGGTATAACGAGGTTTATTGTATCTCCGTTTATCTTTTTATCCTTTATCATAGCCGACAAAAGCTCTTCGTTTTTTACGTTTGTATTTGTTGGAATATTATTAATTTTAAGACATTTTATAATATCTGAATATGTATCTTCTTTCGACCATTTCATACTATCGCTGATTTTAGAAATAATTGCCATACCAATTCCAACTGCAATTCCATGAGAGATTTTAAAATCCGTTGTCTTTTCGATTGCATGACCGATTGTATGTCCGAAATTTAAAAGCTGTCTTTTTCCTGTATCAAATTCATCCTCTGAAACAATTTCCGATTTGATAGAAACGCATCTTTCTATAACGCTTTGGATGTCCCAATTTTCGTTTTTTGAAAGCAAATCAAATAAATTTTTATCACAAATCACGCCATACTTAATTGCCTCTGCAACTCCTTCTTTGAAATTTTCTTTTGGCAGAGTATCAAAGGTTTTAATATCGCAAACAACAAGCCTTGGCTGATAAAATGCTCCCGCAAGATTTTTTCCTGATTTAAGATTCACACCTGTTTTACCTCCAACCGATGAATCAATGGCTGCAAGAAATGTTGTGGGAATTTGGATAAAATCAACCCCTCTTAAATATGATGCTGCTACATATCCCGATACATCTCCTGTAATTCCGCCACCAAGTGCTATGATTAAGTCGGAGCGTGTTACATTGTTTTTAGCCAAAAATTCTAAAATATCGCAAACAGTTGCCATTGTTTTATGGCTTTCACCGTGAGGAAATACAAATTTAAGGGTATTAAAGCCTGAATCTGTGAGCATAGTTAAAATCATATCGGAATACAGCTTGTCTACATTATCATCTGTTATAACTACAACAGTTTTTGCTTTAGTAAGTTCCTTTATTTTATCCGGGATTATGTTTAAAATGTTTTTGCCTATTATTATATCATAAGGCTTTTTAACTCCACTTACCGTAACCTTTTTATTCATTGTCAAGCGCCTCTTTCAATTCTCTACCATTTTTAAGTAATGCCTTCAGCTCGTCAACATTATTACTTTCAAGAGCATATTTATATTCACTTAAATTATCAATTAATCCGTTGATTTCAGCTATAAGATTTCTCTTGTTTTCCAAAAACAGCTCAGTCCACATTGTTTCGTTGAGGTATGCAACCCTTGTCAGGTCCTTAAAGCTTCCTGCTGACAGTCCCTTATGCTCCTGTGCAGTTTTGCTTTTTACATAAGCATTTGACAGCACGTGAGCAAGCTGAGAGGTGTATGCAATAATTCTATCGTGGTCCTTTGCAGTTTTTACAGTTATTTTTCCAAAGCCGATAGATAGGAAGAATATTTTTATATTTGCAAGGTCCTCGATTTTTACACTATCATCAGGTGTTAAAATCATAGAAGCTTCAGCAAAAATTTCTGCATTTGAATATTTGAAGCCGATTTTTTCAATACCTGCCATTGGGTGTCCGCCAACAAATACAAATCCATTTTCTTTTGCAATTTCAGGAATTTCTTCGCATACCCTTTCTTTAACACCGCCACAGTCTATAAGGTATGCACCTTTTTTTATAAGATGTGCGTATTTTTTAACTGTTTCAACAGTTGCATCGGGGTATAACGCCAAGATTAGCATATCACATTTGCCAATGTTTTTCTCAGTAAGCTCTTCATTTATTGCTTCAATAATCTTAGCTTTTGTAACTACGCTTTTATCAATATCCATTCCCAAAACATAGTGCTCGGTATTTAGTTTTATAGCTTTTGCCATAGAGCCACCAATAAGTCCAAGTCCTATAATTCCTATGTTCATTTTTTTAATCTCCTTATACTAAGTCTGCTAAATCATAAATTAATTTTTCGGTTTTTTCCCAGCCAAGACAAGGGTCAGTAATGGATTTACCATAAATACATTCACCAATCTTCTGCGCCCCGTCCTCGATATAGCTTTCAATCATAAAGCCTTTTACAAGCTTTTTGATTGAACTATCATGTCTTGCGCTATGCATAACATCCTTCGCAATACGCATTTGCTGAAGCGGCTGTTTTCCTGAATTTGCATGGTTTGTATCAATAATTACCGCAGGGTTTTCAAGCCCTGATTCGCTATAAAACTTGCACAACAGCTCCAAATCTTCATAATGGTAATTAGGAAGCGATTGACCGTGCTTATTTACATATCCTCGAAGTATAGCGTGCGATAGGGGGTTGCCATCAGAGCGAACCTCCCAACCACGATAGATGAAGGTATGCTTATGCTGTGCTGCTTTTATAGCATTCATCATAACCGATAAATCACCGCTTGTAGGATTTTTCATTCCAACCGGAACTGAAATTCCGCTTGCAGTTAATCTGTGTCCTTGATTTTCAACACTTCTTGCACCAATTGCGACATAAGCCAAAATATCATCTAAGTATCTATAATTTTCAGGGTAGAGCATTTCGTCTGCACAAGAAAAGCCTGTTTCTTTAATTGCCCGTATATGCAAATCTCTAATCATCATAATGCCCTTTAGCATATCGGGCTTTTCATTAGGATTAGGCTGATGAAGCATACCCTTGTAGCCATCTCCCGTTGTTCTTGGCTTATTGGTATAAATTCGGGGGATAACAAAGATTTTGTCCGAAACCTCTTCCTGCACTTTTCGCAAGCGCAAAATATAATCTATAACGCTATCCTCATTATCGGCGGAGCAAGGACCAATAATCAAAATAAGTTTGTCGCTTTTTCCTGTGAAAATATCTGCAATTTCTTTTTTTCTATCCTCTACAATTTTATTTAAGTCCGAAGACAACGGACACATCTCCTTGATTTCCTTTGGCATAGGAAGCTTTCGTTCAAATGTTAAATTCATAACCTACAATCTCCTTTTATGCATTCTTTACAGAATATTAATTTCCTTTTGCTTAACCAAAGTGGTACCTTTGCGTTGAAGCATATCTGCAATCTGCTCTTTCTCCATATTTTCTGCGGATAATCTTAAAACGATAAGTGCTTTATTTCCAATATTGTAATTAAGAGAATACATATATTCAATAGAAAGACTCATATCTTCTACAATCTTAAGCACGCTATCAAGTCCTGCAGGCTTATTTGGAACCGCTATACAAGTAACCTGACTTGTTTTTGCTACAAAGTCATTTTCACGAAGCACTTTTATTGCACGCTCTGTATCATTTTCTCTTGTAACAAGTCTTACGATACCGAAATTTGTTGTATCTGCAATAGAAAGTGCTAAAATATCGATATTATTTTCTCCTAATACCTTTGTAAGAGTACGAAGCGTACCTTTGCTATTTTCAAGATAAACTGAAATTTGCGTAATAAACATAATTAAAATCCTCCTTATTTTGTTAGCCCTCTGTTATCAATTATTCTTTTTGCTTTTCCTTCAGAACGAGGAATTGATTTTGGCGCAACAAGCTTGACGATAGCTGCAACACCAACAACCGACTTGATTTGTTCAGCGATTTTGCCCTGAATTTTCTCAATGTCCGAAACTGTGTCGGAAAATATTTCATCGGTGAGCTCAACCTGAACCTCAAGCCTGTCGGTTGAATTAACTCTGTCAACAACAAGCATATAATGTGGTGAAACGCCAGGTATTTTGAGAAGCACCTCTTCAATCTGGCTTGGAAATACATTTACTCCACGAATAATAAGCATATCGTCTGTTCTGCCTGTTATTCTGCTCATTCTGACGTGTGTTCTGCCACAAACACAAGGCGATGCATCAAGAGTACAAATATCATGAGTTCTATATCTTATCATTGGCATACCTGTTTTTGTAATTGTTGTGAATACAAGCTCACCACTTTCACCATAGGGGAGAACCTCGCCCGTTTGCGGATTCACTATTTCTGCGATAACGTGGTCTTCGTTTATGTGCATACCATTTTTTGCGCTACACTCAAATGCAACACCAGGACCTGCAATTTCGGTAAGACCATAGATATTGTACGCATTGATATCAAACAAGCTTTCAAGCTTTTCTCTCATTTCCTCTGTCCAAGGCTCTGCACCAAAGCAACCTGATTTCAATTTGAATTCCTTGAGGTCATAACCCATTTCTTTTAAGGATTCACCAAGATATATTGCATAAGATGGCGTACAGCAAAGCATTGTTGCGCCCAAATCGTGCATCATCATAAGCTGCCTTTGAGTGTTTCCGGATGACATAGGAATTACCGTTGCGCCAACTGCAGATGCTCCCTGATGAGCGCCGAGTCCGCCTGTGAACAAACCATATCCGTATGTAACCTGAACCTTATCTTCTTTGCCTGCGCCTGCGGCAGTAAGTGAACGAGCAACCATTTCGGTCCATACATCCACATCGCTTTGAGTATATCCCGAAACAATAGGTTTTCCTGTTGTTCCCGATGAGCCTTGTATTCTTACAATTTCATCTTGAGGAACGGCTAAAAGCCCGTAAGGAAACTCATCACGAAGGTCAGTTTTATTTGTGAAGGGAAGAAGATGCAAATCTTCTATACCTTTAATATCTTCAGGTTTAACACCTGCTTCGTCCATACGCTTTTTGTACATTGCTACATTGTTATATACATGCGCAACTGTTTTTATCAATCTCTCATCCTGAATTTTCTTTATGGAATCTCTATCCATACATTCTATTTCGGGGTTGTAAATTTTGTTTTCTGATACTTTCATTTTAGTCAATCCTTTCTATTTGTTAATATGATATGCAACGGCGGTAAAGCCTGCAATGCTTTTGCCCAAATTGTCTGTTACATCTACTGTGTAATGACCAAGATTTTTTCCGTCTTTGTCTGTTTTGCAAACTGCAATAAGTTTATTTCCCTTTGTAGCAGAATAAAATCTGATATTGCTTTCTATTGCAACGGTTGGTATTCCGTTTAAGTTTGATGCAACTGCAAAAGTAAAATCTGCAAGCGTGAATATTGCGCCGCCCATAATGCCGCCTAATGCATTTAATAAGCCATCGCTTATCGGCATTTCGCATACTACGCGGTCTCTGTCTACTTCTACAATGCTACAACCTGCATTTGTAGCAAATCGGTCATTTTCGTACAGTCTTTGTAGTTCTTTAAGCTCCATTTTCTTTTATCCTTTCAAAGTATTACGCTTTGTTTAAAGTCGGCGTTACAGACTTTTTTATGAAATTATAATGAATAAATGCTGTAATCGCCTCCTTGCAACATTTTGAAAAAAATAAAAAGTCCGAACGGCTTTGATTTGAAATCAAACATCCATGCGGACTTCATTTTCGATTTGGAATTGCCATCAAGCCAACGGCTAATAAGCCATCAGGTTAACGGGTTCTTGCAAAGAATGAAAAACCGCATGGATGGCTATAATAAAATCGATTGTTTATAATATTAATATGTCTTGTAGTCATATACGATTCTCCTCTCCTCTAAAACTATTATATATTCTACACCTAAATTTTTGATTTGTCAAGAGTTTTTTTGATATTTTTATTATTATTTTTATTATTTTTTATTATGCTCTGTTATCATTTTTACCAGCCCTGCTTTTTTGAGCATTGCAAAAAGCAAAATTGCTGCAATAAGGTTTATCACACCTTGAATAAGATTAAATGGTGCGTTTGCGATTGCGCCTAAGCCGTAGCCCAATACAAATGCTTCGTAAACAAAATAACCTGCTACCATAATAACTTCGGCACAAATAGCGGGGATAATAAGAGAAACGCTTTTATTGCTCTTAAATATGTATTTTCTCATCACTAAAATTACAATTGCCATAAGCGCCTTAATAACAAAAGTGCCCGGAACATACATAGTATAACCGCTTGTCATATCACATAATGATGCACCGATAGCGCCGACAAATATCGCATAGTAATTTCCCAATAAGCATGTACTTATAATTACCATACAATCCCCCAGATTGATATTTCCGATAGTTGGAGCAGGTATTGCAATCCATGTCATTGTAAAAACAAGTGCACAAAATACTGCCGCCAATACTAATTTGAATGTTTTGTTACTCTTCATTTTAATTCCTCCTATACTAATTATTACCCTGATTTTTAATAATTCAGATTAAATGCATGGTCCATTGGTCCTTGACCTTTGCCTAAGTCAAGCATTGCAGATAATGCACCTTGAATATATTCCTTAGCACCTTTAACGGACATTTCAATATCAATGCCCTTTGCAAGGTTTGAGCTGATAGCAGATGACAATGTGCAGCCTGTTCCGTGAGTGTTTGGGTTATTAATTCTTTTTCCGCTAAACCAGATTTCCTTGCCGTCTGCATATAAAAAATCGTTAGCATCGTTTTTACTGTGCCCACCCTTTAATAAGACATCACAGTGATAGGTATTGCTGATTTTTTTTGCAGCCATAACCATATCTTCCTTCGTTTCAATCCTCACATCTGCTAAAATCTCTGCTTCGGGGATATTGGGCGTAACAAGCGATGCAATTGGAAGAAGCTCGTCTTTAAGCGTTTCTATTGCCTCTTCGCATATAAGCCTTGCCCCGCTTGTTGCAACCATTACAGGGTCCAAAACAATATTTTTTGCATTGTTTCTTTTAAGCTCATCTGCTATGACTCTGATAAGCGCAGATGATGAAACCATTCCTATTTTTACACTATCGGGTACGATGTCTGTAAAAATAGCCTCGATTTGTTCTTTTAAGAACTTGGGGGTAACCTCCATAATACTCGCAACGCCGGTTGTGTTCTGTGCTGTAAGCGCTGTTATCACACTCATAGCATAAACGCCGTTCATTGTCATAGTTTTAGTATCTGCTTGAATACCGGCGCCTCCACTGCAGTCGCTTCCTGCAATGGTCAATGCTGTTTTTTTAATCATTTTACATTCCTCCTTTCAACTTTTCAGCATTTTTTATTAAGCGACAAAAGGTGGTGCCCCCAATTTGCCGCTGATAAGCTATATTAAAATTTTAGCACTTCATCTGATAAGCTGCAAATTTTATGCCATATTTTAGCTGGTTGATTATCATACACTCCTATGATATAAAATCCTGATGCCTTTGCTGTTTCGATTGCATAAAGCATATCCTCATATACCGCAATTTCATTTGGCTCAGTTTCAAATTTTCTTGCTGCCTCAAGGTATATAGCAGGCTCTCTTTTTGAAAGCTCCATATTTTCGCAGGATAATATAAATTCAAAATAATCAAGAATTCCAAGTCTTTCAAGACATAGGCGTATAAGGCTTTCTTCTGTAACCGATACGATACACATACGAGCATTTCTTGCCTTTAAGCAGTTTAACAGTTTAAACATTCCTTCTTTTAAAGGAATATCCTTCTCATAATGCTTATAAACAATATTATTCAATTCATCAACTGCTTGCTTAACTGACATATCGAGTGAAAATTTATCTATAAAGAGTTTTGCGGTTTCAAGAAGGGTGAGCTTTTCTGTTATTTTTAAAATATCTTTGCGATTGTAGCTTGCATCATATCTGTCTAAAAACTCAAATCCAAAGGAGTTCCACATCCACATAGAGTCAACAATTGTTCCGTCAAAATCGAATATCAAAAATTTCTTATCCATATATTTTTAGCTTTTCCTTTGCAGATTTAATAAGCTCTACTGTTGCAGCATAAGGACTGTCCGCCTTCATAATTGCAGACACAACACAGATACCTGAAATATCAGTAGCTTTCAAGACGTCAATATTATCTTTATTAAGCCCTCCAATGGCATTTACGGGAATTGGAACTGCCTTGCATATTTCCCCAAGAGTTTCTACAGATGTTAAAACGGTTTTTACTTTCGTTGTTGTAGGGAAAATTGCGCCTACGCCAAGGTAATCAGCACCTTGCTCGTATGCTTTTTTTGCCTGCTCAACTGTTTTTGTTGTTGCACCAATAATAAAGCTATCGCCCAATATTTTTCTTGCAATGTTTATAGGCATATCACTTTGCCCTAAATGAACGCCCTCCGCTCCTACCGCCATTGCAACATCAATTCTATCATCAATAATAAGAGGAACATTATATTTTTTTGTCAGGATATGTACCTTTTTTGCTAAATTTATATACTCTCTTGTGTCCTTGTTTTTCTCACGAAGCTGTAAAAGTGTAACACCGCCTTTTAAAGCCTCTTCCGCTCTAAAAAGGAACTCGTCTTCCTCATAGCTTGCGCTGTCAGTTATAAAATAAATGCTTGTATCAATACTTTTCATTCCTTATTTCCTCCATTTTGATTTTCTCTTTTAATTCGCCTATATCAAAGGAAGATAATTCATCAACCAGATTTACACTAAATGTTGCATTTTTTCCTATCGCTTCTGCTTTTTCACCTGCAATACCTAAAACCGCACATGCAAGGATTGTTCCGATATATGCAGGGCTTGCAGAGATAAATGTTGCAACTAAGCTTCCTAACATACAGCCCGTACCCGTTATTTGGGATAATTGTTTTGTGCCGTTACTTATGAAGCACGTTTTTTCTTTCGACACAATAATATCTGTTTTACCGCTTGCAAGAACTATGCAACCATATTTATTTGCAAGATATATCATAGCCCTTGTTATATCATTTATATCAAGATTTTCACTATCTACGCCGATAGTTTGATATTCATTTTCATACAAAGCATAAATTTCCGAATAATTTCCTTTAATCACATTCGGAGTATATTTTTTAAGTAGCTTTTTTGTGTATGATTTTCTTAAATTACTGCAAGCAATTCCAACTATATCAAGCACAATCGGAACAGAATACTTTTTTGCGGATTTCATTGAAGCTTTAATTGATTTCATTCTCACATCAGTTATGTTTCCGAGATTAACTAAAAGAGCATTACTTGTTTTTGTTATGTCAGATACCTCATTCGGATGCTCTGCCATAATTGGTTTGTTTCCCAATGCCAAAACAGTATTTGCACAAAGGTTTATTGAAATTGGATTTGTTATAGAGTGTATTAAGTTTCCGCAGCTTTTAGCTTTTTTAAAAGCATCAATCAGTTTGTTTATCACGGGCAGTACCTTCTTTCCCTAATTTCTTTACTAAATAATAAACAATACCTATTGCTGTAAATACGACCAAAACAACTTTTGAAACAAATGAGCATACGTTCGCATCAATTTTAAATATACCGCTTGCAAGATTTATGACAACATATCCTATCACGCCAATAGCTGCAATGGAAATACTGTTACCAAGCAAGCTGCTTTTATCCATATAGGAATCAGTTGCAAGTTTTCTTTGTACTTCTTGAAGTACGCCATTTTGAGATAGCTTCTTTAGAAAGGTATATGCTATAATTCCTCCTATAAGAGTTCCGCATACAAAAGAGGGAACATAAAAGAGCCATGATAATCCTTCTTTACCCCAGAGAAAGGTCATTACAGGGTAAGACATAATTGCGCCGATAATACCCGTTCCGATTACCTCGCCCAATACTGCCATAAGCAAATTGCCTTTAGACATTCTATAAAATACACCTGATAAAAATGCACCAAAGATTGCGCCTGTAAGAGCAATAGGTGGAATACCCATTGTCGCCATTCTGATTATTCCAATGATTGTTGCACAGGCAAGCGAAAACATCGGTCCAAGAAGTACCGAGCATACAACATTAATAAAGTGAGCCATAGGGCACATACCTTCAACTCTTAGTATTGGTGATATAACCACACCAAGAGCAATCATAAGAGCAAGCACTAACATCCTTAAAAGTTTTTTTGAATTTTCCATGTGTTTTTACCTCGTTTCATAAACAATTTCAAAGTATTTTATACCTTGTCGGTCGTGAATTACTTTTCACCTCTCACCTCGAAACACGAGTTCCCATCGCAAAATTCAAAGATGTCAAGCGCTCCCTTGCCACCCGAAAGCTAACCTCCTTTTTTAAAGTATAAGAAAAAACGGACAACCCCTTGCGGGCTATCCGTCTAAAATCAAGCTTTATGACTTCCTACGACGGCATTATCCGCATCAGGTTTAAAGGTCGAAGTTCGATTACTTCCTCTCAGCCGTCTCTCTCCGGCTCCCTTGTGTTTTTTTGACTACATATGTATTATACACCTAATTTTATAAAATTGCAATAGATTGATGACATTTTTTTTATTTATTTTTCAATTTAACATTTTTCTTGCGCTTTGCCGCTTCAAGTAATCGCTCGTATTCTGCCTTTGTCAGTTCTTTTTCTTTGTCTTAAAGATTTGTCTTTGAATTTTTAAGGTTTTAACCTTTAATTCGTGCCAATTCAAAAATACAAAGAGCGCATTTAACGACGATAAATATTATATATTCATCTATCTCAATTGTCAATAAATTTTTACCCTATTTTTTTCTTGTATGCCGTCGGCGATATTAAAACAACTTTTTTAAACGCCCTTGAAAAATTATGTATGCAAGAATATCCAAGCATATCGGCAATCTGGCTAACGCTGTACTCATCGTTTCTAAGTAACTTCTTTGCCTCATTAATTTTCAAATTACTGTAATATTCAATAGGACTTTGCCCGATATTAGTCTTAAAAATATGACTGAGCTGAGATTTTCCAAGCATAAAATGCTTACACAAATCCAAAAGCGTCAAATTTGAATATAAATTTTCTTCCATATACGATATAATAAGATTACATACCGAGCTTTTAGATAAGGCACGAGATTCCTCAGTTGAAACAATCTTATTGTTAAAATCGTAGCTGTTTCGTATAAGATTTATCAAAAGCTCCGTAAAATAACAAGAAAGAAGCTGAGTAGAAGCAAAATTTTCATTTGAAAAATTAAGGTCTGTTTTATTTGAATATTCGTGCGGAATATCTCCCAAAGAGCTCTTCGCCTCTGCCATAAAAAGACTTAGAAGAGTTTTAATCGTTTTGTCGGACTCAAATATTTTTCCCTTAAAAAACTTCATTTTTTCGCTATTTGACGTAAACGAAATAACAAACATATTATTTGGCGAGTGCTTATCCGATATATGCGCATGAATTTCGTTTGGCTCATGAAAAATTATCTGACCCTGAGTTAAAGTACAACTGTTGCCATCTGTTAAAGCTAAAACGTTTCCACTATCAACATACACCATTTCCCAAAAATTATGTTTTTCGAGAGTATGTGAAAAATTTTTTCCAAATTCAAAATAATATATATTATTAAAGCCCTCAATTTCAATCTCATTTATAATATTTTGCAGTTTAAACATAACCCGCTCATCCCTCCAATCGGAAAAAATGATAAAAAAACAATAATAAATGTTAAAGACATTTGCCTAAAAATATTATACAATTAAGTAGGCTATAAGTCAATAGCTGTAAAGAAAAATTATGGAGGTGTAATTTATGAACGTATTAGCTATAGGTTGTCATCCTGATGACATTGAGATAGCGTGTAGCGGAACTCTTGCAAAATGTGTAAAAAGAGGAGACAAGGTAACTGTTTGCCACGTTGCGAACGGAAATATGGGGCACGAAATTATAAAGCCCGATGAGCTTCGTGATATGAGAGCTGCAGAGGCTAGGTCTGCAGGTGCTTTGGCAGGAATAGAGGTTGTAACGGTTGATATCGGCGATTTGCTTCCTAACGGTTGCGATATTGAGCAGAGAGATAAAATAGTTGAGGTTATAAGAAAGGCTCAGCCTGACTTTATTATTACTCACAGTCCTACAGACTATATGCCTGACCACCTTGCTGTTTCAAAGCTTGTTTTTGATGCATCCTTTGCGGCAAGCGTTCCTCAGTATGGCAAAGGTGAAAAAGCTGCGCTTACCCCTATATATTATATGGATAACCTTGCGGGCTTGGAATTTAATCCGACAGAGTATGTTGATATAACAGATGAAATCGAGCTTAAGCTTCAAATGCTTGAGTGCCACGAAAGTCAGCTTAAGTGGATGAGAGACCACGACAATATCGACTTTGCTCAGTTTGTTCGCACTTGCTCAGCTTTCAGAGGCTTGCAGTGTGGCGTTGATTATGCAGAAGGCTTTACTCAGTCGTTGGCTTGGGGCAAGGTTGTTCCAAAAAGATTATTACCATAAAAATTATTAATTTTAAATTTATTAAATTAAGGAAAGGATGAATAAAATGGATTTTTTGAGTACAGTAAAAGGTAGTCTTTTAGAGAATTTCTATCCAAAGGGATGGGATTTGAAAAAGATGGATGAATGTTGTGAAAAGGGTGTTGAAAGAGAGCCTTTCTGGCACAAGGATTTTAGCCCCGTAGAGTGTCAGGATATTTATGAATTTGATACATTTATGGGTCATGAAATTGCTCTCCAGATTAAAACTGCTCGTGATAACGGCGAGAAGTTGGCAATGATTTTGCCTGTTGGACCTATGGGAATGTATCGTTGGGCTGTATATTTCTTAAAGGCTTGGAACGTTAAGTGCGACCATGTTTATACTTTTAATATGGACGAGTGGGCAGATGGCGAGGGTAATACTCTTCCAAGCGACAATCCTGCATCTTTCGAGTATAGCATGAAGGAAGCTTTCTTCAATCAGCTTGGCGAAAATACAATTCCTCCAAGTCAGCGTAACTTTGCAACAAAGGACAATCTTCCTACATATCCTGAAAAGATTGCTAAGCTTAAGAGCGAAGGCGTTAAGCTTGTTTTGGTTTTCGGTATCGGAAGAGCTTGTCATATTGCTTTCTGGGAGCCTCATTTTGCAGATGAATTTTCATCTGTTGAAGAGTGGAAAAAGCAGTGCTACCGTATTGGTGCTAAGCTTCATCCTCTAACAATTGAGCAAAACGCTATAACAAGCTTCAAGAGCCGTTCAACTCTTGTTCCTTGCAGCGCTAACACAATTGGACCAGGGCTTTTCTTGCAGGCTGACTACATTATCGGCGGAGCAGACGGTTCTTTGGGACGCGGAATGGGCTGGCAGGGAATGAGCTTCCTTACAACATTGCACTATGGTCCTGATATGAATATCACATCAAGCTTTATGCCAACAATGCCAGGTAAATTATTCTATCTAAAAGAGCTTGCAGGTCCTTTAACTGCTGAATGTAACTAATAAATATTATATAAGGGGTTGCCAATCGGCAACCCCTTTATACTTCATGAATTTTCTCTCTCTTTTTTAGAAAACACGCACCCGCAATAATTCTGACGATATAATCCAAACTCCGCCGAAAGCTCCGTCGAACGCTTGTAGCCGTTTTTCTTTTTAAAATCCGAAACCAAATATCTTACTCCGTATTTATCAGCTAACTCCTCGCCGATTTCATTTAGCTTCTCTGCATTTTTTAACGGGCTTATCGAAAGTGTCGTACAAAAACAGTCGAACTCATTTTCCTTTGCATACCTTGCGCTTTGCTCAAGGCGCAGTCTGTAGCAAGCAAAGCATCTCTCTCCGCCTTCTTTTATGCCCTCAAGCCCCGCTACCGCCGAATAAAACTCTTTATCATCAAACGGGCAAACGACGGTTTTTACATCAATTCCCATTAATCCTACAAGCTTTTCTTGCTCCTCTGCCCGTTTAAAAAATTCTTCGGGCGGATAAATATTTGGATTGTAAAAAAGAATTGTTATATCAAAAAAGCTTGACAAATACTCTAAAACATATGACGAGCACGGCGCACAACAGCTATGAAGCAAAAGCTTTTTCTTCTCTCCGCTTAATTTTTTCAACTCCGACTCAAGTTCAATTTGAAAATTTCTTTTGTTTTTCAATTATATCCCTCTTTAAATTGCATTTTTAAGGCTTGAAGAAAGCTCATCAAGCGATTTTTGACACGCCTCGTCAACACGAACATTAATCGTTACAACAGGCTCTAAAATTTCAATATCTTTAAGCGTTTCAAGGATTTGGCGCATAGTTTTTGCCGCACTTGGCGCCCATGCACCATTTTCAATTAATCCAACCGTTCTCTTCTGGAAGTTTTTCGACTTAATATGATGTAAAAAATCACTCATAACAGGTATTACCTCAGCATCGTACGACGATGCCGCAAGCACGATATGACTATACTCAAATGCCTTTGATACGCAGTATGACATATCCTCTCTTGCAAGGTCTAACGCTAAAGAATCAACGCCGCTTGCTTTAAGCTCATCTGAAAATTTAACCGCAACCTCTGCCGTATGCTTGTGAAGCGATGCATAGCAAACTAAAACGCCTTTCGTTTCAGGCAAGTAGCTTGCCCATGTTGTATACTTGTCAATATAATATCCAAGGTTGTCGTTTAAAATTCTGCCGTGAAGAGGGCAAATGGTTTTTATATCCAAAGCGGAAGCCTTTTTCAAAAGCGCCAAAACAGATGCTCCGAATTTTCCAACAATATTTATATAATATCTCCTTGCTTCGTCTAGCCAATCGCTCTCGTCGGTGTGCGATGCGCCAAATGTTCCGAAAGCATCTGCAGAAAACAAAACCTTGTCCTTTGCATCATACGTTACCATAACCTCAGGCCAATGCACCATAGGCGCCGTATAAAACGAAAGAGTGTGTTCACCAAGGCATAGCGTTCCGCCATCTGTTACAACAACCTTATTTTCGGAAAAATCAAAATCAACAAATTTATTGAGCATAGAAAATGTTTTTGCATTACCAACAATTTTTACATCGGGATATTTTGCCAAAAATCCCGCAAGCGAGCCCGAATGGTCAGGCTCAAGATGATTTAAAATCAAATATGTCGGCTCTTTGCCGTTTAACGCAATTTCAAGCTTTTCTAAATACTCATCCATCTTAACCGAATCAACAGTATCCAAAATTGCAATTTCTTTGTCCAAAATCACATAGGAATTATAGCTTATACCCGACGGAATAACGTACTGCCCCTCAAAAAGGTCCGTTACGCTATCGTCAATTCCAATACATATAATGTCTTTCGTTATTTCTTTGCTCATAAAAGCAATCCTCCTTGTAGATAATAATAGTGTATATCAGGTAGATAATATTGTTTCCACACACTTTAATTTAATTCACGCACAATGTAGATGCCACTGTCAAAGGCTCCCTTGTGCAAAGTGAGCTCGGCCTTAAGCGGTGAGGAATTGTCAGACAAATCTTTTTAACAATACTCCCGTCATACTTCGTATGCCACCCTCCTTTACACAAGGAGGGCTGTGAATTGACAACTGTCGCTGTCATGAATTGGCGTTCCGCCATGAATTGAATTGCCTTTAATGCACTTTAGTGCAATTCATGAGCCGTAAGGCTCAATTCATGAAAATCTTGATTTCAATTCATGCCGAAGGCAATTCATTGAGTTCAAGTGAAACTTGAACTCATTATACCACAAACGGCCCAATTCGTCAATAATTGAGGCGAAAAAGGTTGTTTTCTCTAAAAATCCGAGAAAAATTCTAAAAAAATTGAAAAAATTTCAAAAAAGTATTGACAAACCAAAAAAAATGTAGTATACTTATATCCGTTGCTAATAAGCGATAAAATGTGGCGGTGTAGCTCAGTTGGCTAGAGCAAACGGTTCATACCCGTTAGGTCGGTGGTTCAAGTCCACTCGCCGCTACCATTTTAGAGGTTAAGTATGAATTAACCTCTATGTATGGCCCATTGGTCAAGCGGCTAAGACGTCGGCCTCTCACGCCGGAATCAAGGGTTCGATTCCCTTATGGGTCACCATAAAAATTCCTGCAATAAGCGGGAATTTTTTGGGAGTATAGCTCAGCTGGGAGAGCATCTGCCTTACAAGCAGAGGGTCACAGGTTCGAGCCCTGTTACTCCCACCAAAAATTCCTCATTCGTAAGAATGGGGAATTTTTACTTTTTACCTATTCAATCTTACCTAAACTAATGTCCAAACTCGCCTGTGTCGAGTTTCAGACTTTTAACTTTATCAATACAGCTTTACGTTTTGACGGCTGATTTAATACCGTTTTCTTCAATATAAAGCCAAAAAATATGCACCTTACACAAAATTTTTTTCAAATTTGTGCAGGGTGCATAATCAAAATTTTTAACTTGTTAAATTCCGAAAACCTTGCGAGCTTCTCTTTCTATATACTCAATTTTTTCGCTCGCATCTTTCTCAGACTCAGCCGCCGTTCCAAGATAAATCTTTATTTTAGGCTCCGTTCCCGAAGGGCGAACAACAACAAAGGTTTTCCCGTCTGCAAGCAAGAATTTTAAAACGTCGCTCCTTGCAAATCCGACCAAATCGCTTTTTTCTCCGTTCTTATCATATTTAACGCCATCAAGGTAATCCTGAGTTTCAAAAACTTCGATTCCCGCAAGCTCACTCGGCAAATTCTCTCTTATGCTCTCGGTCGTTTGCTTCATTTTTTCCATTCCGTCCTTGCCCGCCATAGTTATCGAAATTGTCTTTTCAAAATAAAATCCATATCGTTTGTATATATCAATCAATCCGTCGTAGAGAGTCATTCCCTTTGCCTTATAGTCAGCCGCCATTTCGGCAATCAACATACTTGCGCCAACCGCATCCTTATCCCTTGCATATATGCCCGCCAAATATCCGTAGCTTTCCTCAAGTCCGAATGCAAATTCATTTGAGCCGCTCTGCTCGTAGAGTGCAATTTTTTCCGCTATATATTTAAAGCCCGTTAAAACATTTTCAAGATGAGCGCCGTAATTGTCTGCAATCTTTTGGATAAGCTCGCTCGTAACAATGCTTTTAACGATTGTCGTCTTTTGATTTAACGTATTATTTCTCTTTTTAGCACTCAAAATATATTCGCACAAAAGCGCACCTATCTGATTTCCCGTAAGTGTTCTGTACTCTCCGTCTGAGTCAAGAACAATAACCCCTACTCTGTCCGCATCGGGGTCTGTGCCAATAACAAGGGATGCTCCATTTTGCTTTGCAAGCTCAATTGCATCTTTAAATCCCTCTTTATTTTCAGGATTTGGCGATTTAACAGTAGGAAAAGCAGGGTCTGCAACAGCTTGCTTAGGCTCAATAATCAAATGCTTAACGCCAACCCTCTTTAAAATTTCACTAACAGGTCTTAGCCCTGTTCCGTGAAAAGGAGTGTATACCAGATAAAAGTCGTCGCTAACCTCGGATATAGCATTTTTATTAATCTGCTGAGCCAAAACCGCACTTAAAAACGCCTCGTCAACCTCTTTTCCGATTATGTTAAGAAGCTCGCTTTCTTCAAACTCCTTATCGTCTGCAACCTTAACATCCTTAAAAATATCATAGCTGTTTACTAAATTTCCAACGTGGTCGCTCGCATCGGGCGGGAACTGACCGCCGTCAGGTCCGTACGCTTTAAAGCCGTTATATTCCTTAGGATTATGACTTGCAGTTATCATAACGCCCGCCGCCGCTTTATAATATCTTATTGCAAACGAAACCTCAGGCGTTGCATGAACAACGTCAAAAAGATACGCTTTTATTCCGTTTGCAACCAAAACCTTTGCCGTTTCCCTTGCAAATTCCTTTGAGAAATAACGAGTGTCATAGCCTATAACAACGCCGTCGCTATTTGCATTTTTGCTATTAACATAAGCACTCATTCCCTGAGCCGCACGGCGAACAGTATAAATATTCATTCTGTTCGTTCCCATTCCCAAAACGCCCCTCATACCTGCCGTACCAAATTCCAAATCGCAATAAAACCTATCTTCAAGCTCGTCTTTATCGCAAGAAGCCGCCTTTAATTCGCAAATCTCATCTTCACTCAAAACACCGCTCTCAATCCAATACTCGCAAAGCTTTAACGAACCTTTTCTCATCCAATAACCCTCCATCTTATTTTATATTTTATACTTTTTCATTTTTCAAATGCTAAAGCTCCTCCCATCTGCATAAAAGAACAAAATAATCTCTTTCACACAGACCGAAGGAGCTTTCAGCAATCCAAACAGAAGCAACCTTCAACAATATTTTATCAAATAAATGATACATTAGTCAATACCATAAATAAAATATATTATAAAATAAAGGGAAAGTATAAGGAGAGAGTTGTTAAAGGCAACTAACTTCCGTTTGGTTTGCTTTGAATTTATTATACATCATTTTTTATTTAAGTCAATTAACATACTGTGAACATTTCGTTAATTTATAACCAACTTCTTTTTAAGCATACTAATTGCCTTTTTTTCAAGTCGGGAAATCTGAACCTGACTCAAATTAAGCTCATCTGCAATCTGTGTCTGTGTCATTTGTTTAAAATAACGTTTTATTATAATATTTTTCAAATTCGGTGCAAGAGAATTTATTGCATCGCTAAGAGAAAGTCTGTCGCAAATTTCACTTTGCTCCTCGCTTGCAATTTTTAAAATTTCGTCGTTTATTTTTCCGTCGCTGTCATATATCGACAAAACGCTTGCGCCCGCAAGAATTGCCGAAGCAACATTTTCTCTGTCCTCTTTTAAAATTTCGGATATTTCGCCTACACTCGGCTCATCGCCAAACTCCTTTACATATCTGTCCCTTACGGCACATATTTTTATATTTAAGCTCGCTATTGACCTTGATACCTTAACCTGTCCGTTATCCCGAAAAAACCGTTTCAGCTCGCCTGTTATGTATGGCACGGCGTATGTTGAAAACTGCGTTCCAAAGCTTTCATCAAAGCCCTCCGCCGCCTTCAAAAACCCAACACACCCAATTTGAAAAAGATCATCCATTCCTACCCCTCTGCCGATAAACCTTTTCGCAATGCTTATTATAAGCCCTTTATACTGCTCAAAAAGCAGTTCCGCTCTTGCGCCCACCTCCTCACCGCCTCACTCCTTGTAAATTCGCTTGGTCATATAAACATCCGTTCCTCTGCCGACCTCACTTATAACCTTTATACTATCCATAAATGTACTCATAACAGTAAAGCCCATTCCGCTCCGCTCCTCGTCGTCGCTTTCAGTATACATAGGCTCCATTGCCTTTTCGACATCAGCAATCCCCCTGCCGCTATCGCTTACTTTAACGCTCAGCACACCCATATCTATCGCACACTCAACAAAAACCTCTCCCTCTTCTCCGGCATATCCGTGAATAATTGCGTTTGTAACCGCCTCCGATACAGCCGTTTTCACGTCGCATATAATGTCAATTGCGGGGTCAAGCGGCAAAATAAACGATGCAACAGTCATCCTTGCAAAGCTTTCATTTTCGGAAACAGCGCTGAATTTCAGGCTCATTTTATTTTCACTCATCAAAAACACCTCCTAAAGCAATTTAAGCGCTGCTTCAACGTCGGCAGCGCTGCCCGCTATTTCATATATCCCCGACAATCTTAGAAGCTTGCTTATTTCCTCGTTTGCATGGGCAATTACAATCTTTCCCGAAACGGGCGAAATAAACTTGTATCGCCCCATAATCAAGCCTATCCCCGAGCTATCCATAAAATCAAGGCTCGTTAAGTCAAAAATTATATGGTTTGCCTTAGTGTCGGCAAAGTAAAGGTCAATAGTTTTTCTTATGTCCTTTGTTTTATGATGGTCTATTTCCGTTTTAAGCCTGACAATCAAAGCTTTTTTTTGCGCATTAAAAAACATTTCCATTAAGTAAACCTCTTTTCTCTTTTGTTTGGTAAATATTCCCATTTTATATATTAAACAAGAAAACCTTTTTTCCTTTGTTGAAACTCTTCTAGTTTTGTCAGCTTTTGTCAAATGCAAAAAATAAAAAACCGCCGACCTGATTTTCAAGCCAACGGTTTGTTTTTTTCATCTGTTTATTAAAATTATCTTTCGAAAAACACTATTGTCCACGAAAAATTGAAAAAGTCCTCTCCCTGCTTCATCGTGCAATGGCAATCGTTTGAGCCAACAATCGTACAACTGCCGTATCTGCCGTCGTAAACAACGTTTGCACAAACGTTGATATAAATAGCGGAATCGCAAACAAAACAATTCCCTTAATCAAATTTCCCGAGGTTATGTTCTTCCCTATAGTTTCTTTACACATTGCTTCCCTCCCCTTTTTTATAATGTCAATTGCTTTATGTTAATTATTCGCACAAGCCTTTCAATAGTTCAATTTCCTTCTTATAGCCGTCAAGCTCATTTGGCGTTTCCAAAATCATTGGAACATTTTTTAAACGCTCGTTATTTACAAGCTTTTTGAAAAAGTCGGTTCCGAGGCTTCCGTCGCCTATCCTTTCGTGGCGGTCCTTGTGAGAAGAAAACGGGTTTTTGCTATCGTTTATATGAAGGGCGCAAAGGTATTTTAATCCAATAACCCTGTCAAATTCTTCTAAAACACCGTCTAAATCGTTTACTATATCATACCCCGCATCGTAAACGTGGCAAGTATCTAAGCAAACGCCTATTTTGTTTTTTAACTCTACCCTATCAATTATTTGCTTTATTTCCTCAAAGCGACTTCCAACCTCGCTTCCTTTTCCCGCCATTGTTTCAAGAAGAACGGTTGCTGTCTGGCTTTCGCTCATAACCTCGTTTAGCATATCGGAAATTTGCTCTATTCCAACATCGATGCCCTGACCGACGTGGCTACCTGGATGAAAATTATAATAATTTTCACCAAGATAGTTTAAAGTATTCAAATCCTCTTTCATCATTCTTTTTGCAAGGTCTCTTGTTGACTCATCTTTTGAACACGCATTCATCGTATACGGTGCGTGAGCAACAAGCTTTGCAAAGCCGTTTTCTTTCATAAATTCACAAAGTGCATTTGCATCATCAACGTCTAAAGCCTTTGCGCCTCCGCCTCTCGGATTTCTCGTAAAGAATGCAAAAGTATTTGCACCAATTTTCTTTGCAGTTTTACCCATACTTAAATACCCTTTTGAAACAGATAAATGACATCCTATTTTAAGCATTATAAATTCTCCTTCCATACAAAACCATTCTTAAAATTAGTTTCGCATATTTATTATATCACATTTTTACACTTTGTCAATTTATATCACATTTTATAAAAATATAAAAATATACTCAAAACCCTTGTAATTGTTGAAAATATGTAGTATAATAATATAATGTCATATTATATGTAGCTATACAAGTTTATATATGCAAAATTTTGATTACAATTTATGGCTGTTATATATGCAGCAGAATGGAGATTCTTATGAAATACATTGTTATCCTTGGTGATGGAATGGCGGACTTGCCAATAGATAAGCTTGGCGGAAAAACTCCTCTTGAAGCGGCGCACAAGCCCGTTATTGACGAAATGGCATCTTGCGGTGAAATGGGAATGGTTAAAACCGTTCCTGACGGAATCGCTCCCGGAAGCGATGTTGCGAATTTGTCCGTTATGGGCTATAATCCTAAAAAATATTATACGGGTCGCTCCCCTCTTGAAGCGGTATCAATCGGAGTTTGCCTTGAAGATAGCGACATAACCTATAGAGTTAATACTGTTACCCTGTCTGACGAAGAAAATTATGAGGATAAAACTATGCTTGACTATAGTGCCGACGAAATTTCTTCTGCCGAGGGTGCAGAGCTTATAAAAACGATAAACGAGCATTTTGCAAACGATACTATTCGTTTCTATTCGGGAACAAGCTATAGAAATCTTATGGTCGTTCATAATGGAAGCAGTAAAAACGACTTAACCCCGCCGCACGATATTTCAAAGCGTGTTATTGGAAGCTATCTTCCAAAGGGCGAGGACGGCGAGCTTCTTTGCGATATGATGAAAAAGAGCTACGAAATTTTAAAAGACCATCCCGTAAATAAAAAGAGAATTGAAAGAGGACTTTCTCCTGCAAATTCAATTTGGTTCTGGGGACTTGGCGGAAAACCTATTTTAACCTCCTTTGAGGAAAAGTATAATAAAAAAGGTGCAGTTATAAGCGCTGTTGACTTGCTTAAGGGAATAGGAATTGCGGCAGGAATGAAGGTTATAGAGGTTGAAGGTGCAACGGGAAATGTGAATACTAATTTTGAGGGTAAGGCAAACGCCGCCGCAGATGCGCTTTTAAATCAGAATTGCGATTTTGTTTATGTTCATGTTGAGGCTCCCGATGAGTGTGGGCATAGAGCGGAAATCGAAAACAAGGTTCTTTCAATAGAAAAGCTTGATACTTTAGTTGCAATCGTGCGTGAAAAGCTCGACAGTGCGGGCGAGGAATACAAAATTCTCGTTATGCCTGACCATCCTACTCCGATTGAAACTATGACTCACAGCTCAGCTCCCGTTCCGTACCTTATTTATCAAAGCGGACAGAAAAAGGTAGCAGACAGACGGTATACCGAAGCGGAAGCCGAAAAAACAGGAAGATTTCTTGAAGTTGGGCACGAGCTGTTAGATACATTTTTAAAATAATTTTTTATAACTTAATTTGAGAAAGGGGGATTGAAATGAGCAAAAACAAAGATGTAACCCGAAGGCTTTTGATAGGGTTTTATATTATTGGCGGAATTATTCTTGCATATTTTGCACTGCCAAAATTGATTGTTGTTTTTTTGCCGTTTCTTTTGGCGGGTGTTATAGCGCTTATCGCCTCGCCGCTTGTAAACTTTCTTAATAAAAAGCTTAAATTTCCAAAAAAGCTTGCCGCGGGAATATGTACGCTTTTTATAGTAGCCTTAATTGCATACTTGATTTATTCCTTGGCTTTCAAGCTTGTTTTATATGTTCAGAATTTAATTTCTGATTGGGATAATATTAAAGCATTTTGGTATGGCGTTGCCAATCTTGCGTACGAAAAGGTCAATGTTTTCTACCGCAATTCTTCGCCTGAAATTCAAGGTTATCTTAATATGGCTATGGAAGCGTGTTTAAATGAACTCCAATCGCTTTTTGCTCCTATCCTTAACAGCGCCATAAGCTTTACTACAAATTTTGCAATGGGTATTCCGTCTGGAATAATTTTTATAATAGTTATGTTTTTGGCGGCATATTTCATTTTGGGCGAAGCGGATACTTTGGGCGGACTAGCCGAAAGGCTTGTTGGTGCAAAGACTCTTTTAAGAATAAAGACAGTATATAGGGATATGATTCATGCGCTGGTCGGCTATATAAAAGCGCAAGCGCTTATTATGGCAATCGTTTCAATTCCGCTTATGATAGGCTTGTTTATTGTGGGCGTTAAGCCGTTTGTTTTAATTGCAATTCTTATTGCAATATTTGATGCACTTCCGATATTCGGCTCGGGTGCAGTTTTAATTCCATGGTCGATTTTCGGATTTATTACAGGCGATTACAAGGTAGGCATTATTATGCTTGTTCTCTACTTTACCGTTATAATAGTAAGGCAGATGCTTGAGCCTAGGATTGTTGGAAAGCATATTGGCGTTCCGCCGATATTTACCCTCATTTCTATGTATGCAGGATTGAAATTCTTTGGTATATTCGGTATGATTTTAGGTCCTGTCTGCGTACTTATTTTAAAGAATTTATATACCTCCGGAGTTTTTGGAGATAAAAAAAATAAATATGTTTGTGTAAACGAAAAAGAGAAAGGTGAGTCAAATGGATAAATTTTATATCACAACCGCAATAGCATATACCTCAAGAAAGCCCCATATAGGCAACACTTATGAGGTTGTTTTAACAGATGCTGTTGCAAGGTTTAAGCGTAAGCAAAAAAAGGACGTGTTTTTCCTTACAGGAACAGATGAGCATGGTCAAAAAATTCAGCAGGCGGCGGAAGAAAGCGGAATTTCTCCTAAGCAATATGTTGATAATGTGTCAAATGAAATAAAGGATATATGGGATTTGATGGAGTCTTCGTATGACGGATTTATTCGCACAACAGACGAACAGCACGAAAAGGTAGTTAAAAAAATATTTAACAAGCTCTATGAGCAAGGCGATATTTACAAAAGTGAGTACGAGGGGCTTTACTGCGTACCTTGTGAATCATTTTTTACCCAAACTCAGCTTGTAGACGGATGCTGTCCAAGTCGGATCGTAGCCATGTCGTTCTGTGAGCCAAGGAGGTGCTGT
>JAZNSA010000157.1:0-21779 GCA_045590935.1 Clostridia bacterium
TGCTTTTGTCCGCCTGAAAGAGTTGCAAACGGATGATTTTTATATTTTGACATATTAATTACTTCCAATTGAGCGAGTGCAAGCTTTTTGAATTTTTTTAAATAAAAAGGATTAAATCCCTTTTTGCTTAAAAAACCCGAAAGAACAATTTCAAAAACCGTTGCGGGAAAATCGGGATTTAGCTTGTTTTGCTGAGGAAGATATCCAATTTGATTTTTTTTAACATCCAAATAATGAAGATGACCCGAATTTGGAGAAATAATTCCGACAAGCGTTTTTATAAGCGTTGATTTTCCTGCACCGTTTTCGCCAACAACGCATATATATTCACCTTTGTTTATATCGAAGGTGAGATTTGATAAAATTGGCTTACTGACGTAGCCGATACATAAATCTTTGCAAGAGATAAGCTTTGATGTGTTATTCAAACTAATTCATTCCTTTTTTCAAATTTTCCAAATTTTGATGCATAAGAGAAATATAGGTTTCGCCTCTGTCAAATTCGTCTTTTGTTACATTGTGGCAACTATGAAGCATAAGAGGCATTGCACCCGTTTCTGCCGCTATTGTTTTTGCAACGGATGGGTTTTCCAATTCCGCAAAATAGATTGCCTTTATGTTTTCTGAATTTATTTCTTCAATCAGCTCTGCAATTTTTCCGGGAGATGCCTCGCCTTCTGTTGAACAGGTGTCATACGCGGCTTTGCAGTTTAAGCCGTAGCGCTTGGCAAAATAATACATTGAAAATTTTCCGCCAAAAACTATCTTTTTGTTTTCAACCGATGAGAAAAACAATTCAAAATCTTTGTCAAGCTCGGTTAATGATTGTATTAATTCTTCTGCATTCTTTTTGTAAAACTCTTCGTTTTTTGCATCTATGCTTACAAGTGAATTTAAAATGTCGTTAACTATAATTATTGCGTTTTGCGGATTTGTCCAAATGTGCGGGTCGTAGACGTTGTGGTTATGGCCTTGCTCGTCTGCTTTTTTTTCGCCCTCTTGGTGAACATCAGATATTTTTGCAATTTCTACGTTTTTTGAAACGTCAACAACAGTCAATGTTTCGCTTTCAACGGAATCTAAAATAGTTTTTGCCCATCTTTCCATTGCGTCCCCTGTATATATAAAAAGCTTTGCCTCAGCAATTTCCAGCATATCTGAAGCGGTTGGTTCATAGGAATGAGAATCGCTTCCCGGCTTTAATAAAAGCTTAACGTTTGCTTTGTCCTTCGCAATTGCACGAACAAAATCGTATTGCGGAAAAAGGGTTGTTATAATAGTTGGTTTTGCTTTATTTTCGATTGAGTTGGAGCAAGCCGTCATAGAAAACGATGCTACTACAATAAGTATAATTGTTAAAAAAGAAATCAGTTTTTTCATATGTTTTTATTCCTTTCTGTTTTCGAGCAAGCATCACAAAGCCCGTAAAAAACAGTTTTGCTTTTATCTATCAAAAAATTATGCTCACTAAAAATATGCTCGCTTATAACATTCAGCGTTTTGCAATTTATGTGAAAAAGCTTGTTACAAGACGTGCATTTCAAATGATAATGAGTAAGGCAAGCGCTATGCTCTGAAGCAGGGCAGTATTCATAGCACGAGGCATCTGTTTTTGAAATTTCGTATTTTCTTACAACATTTTCGCTTACAAGCTTTTCTAAATATCTGTAAACAGTTGTTTTTCCGATGCTCATATTTTCGCCCGATAATGACAAAAGAATATCGTCTGCCGTAAAATGCTTACCTTGGTTTTCTTTTAGCAATTCAAGAATTGCCGTCTTTTGTTTAGTATTATATGTGCCCATAATATAAGTCCTCACAGCTCAAAATTGAAATTGAAACTCAATTTCAATTTCAATTATAGTGCAAATTATTGAAAATGTCAATATATAATTGAAGTTTTTACTAAAAATTTTTTAAAAACTGTCGACAAATGAAAAAAGGTGATATATAATAAAAGTTAGTTAAACTAACAATTTTGAGCGGATAGTTAAGGCGGTGCAGAGCGTGCGAAGATTTTAAGTTTACGATTACTGCCGTTTGGTGCGGTTGGTCGGAACCGTGCGTATGGTTATATCCCGATATGTATACTACTCTTGGGTTTATTCCGTCCGATTGGAGAGCGAAAAGAACAGGAAAGCGTATTATGATTGATTTTGATGCGTATGACCAGGAAGTTAAGTATTTTGCTGGAATTATAAGAGATGGAAAGAGGCTTGATTATAATTTGCCTGAAGAGTCAATTGATTCTGTAAAAATGGTTATGGCTGAGATTGAGTCGCCTGATAAGGGCGGAGCAAGAATTGAGCTTTAAAGCTTTTGACTAAATAAAAAAACAGCGACAATCGAGATTTAATATCCGATAGTCGCTGTTTATTTATGTTTCTTTATTTCTTTATTTCTTTATATAGCTGTCAATTATTTTTTGAGCCGACTGCCGTTGCTCATTTGATGGCGGAGATACAGAGTCAAGCTCGTATGGAATATTTAAACTGTCCCATTTAAACCTGCCTAAGCTATGATAGGGAAGAAGCTCAAAGGACTCAAGACTTGAAAGGCTTTTAAGAAAGCTTCCCAATTCCGATAAATCCTCAAATAAATCGGTATATCCGGGAATAAGCACATGTCTTATTCTTGTAGGCATTTTTATTTCAGAGAGATACTTTGCCATAGCTAAAATATTTTCATTGCCAAACCCTGTCAAGCTTTTATGCTTTTCGCTATTTATATGCTTAATATCAAGCATAACCAAATCCGTATATTCCATAAGCTTGTTAAACTTTGTGAAAAATGGTTTGGAGAGTGTGAACGGATTTCCCGATGTGTCCAAAACAGTGCTTACATTTGCGGCTTTTGCCTTCTTAAAAAGGTCAATCAAAAAGTCGATTTGCATAAGCGGCTCGCCACCGCTTACTGTTATCCCGCCGCCGTTTTTCCAATAATTTTTATAACGCAAAGCTTTTTTTAATATGTCGTCGGAAGAAACTTTTTCACCACCGCCAAAATCCCAAGTGTCAGGATTATGGCAATACTTGCATCGCATAGGGCAACCCTGCATAAAAATCACAAAGCGAACGCCTGGTCCGTCTGCTGCGCCAAAGCTTTCCGTTGAATGAATATTTCCGAAAACTGCTTGATTACATTGATTCATGGCACGTTCTTGAAATTACGTCTAACTGTTGCTCGTGAGTTAAGTCTATAAATTTAACAGCATAGCCAGAAACTCTTATAGTAAAGTTTGCGTATTCTTCCTTTTCAGGATGTTCCATAGCATCTATGAGCTTTTCTTTTCCAAATACATTTACGTTTAAGTGATGAGCACCTGAATCGAAATATCCGTCGAGGATATTTACAAGGTTGCTAATTCTTTCATCGTCTGTATTGCCGAGCGCCGATGGACTGATTGTTTGAGTATTTGAAATTCCGTCCAAAGCGTACTTATACGGAAGCTTTGCAACTGAGTTAAGCGAGGATAAAAGCCCGTTTTTCTCTGCCCCGTAAGAAGGGTTTGCGCCAGGTGCCAAAGGAGTGCCGCCCTTTCTGCCGTCAGGAAGAGAGGCTGTTGCCTTTCCGTATACAACGTTTGAAGTTATTGTTAAAATTGAAGTTGTAGGCTCAGAATGACGATATGTGTGGCACTTTTTGATTTTGTTCATAAATGTTTTTAAAAGCCAAACAGCTATATCGTCTGCGCGGTCGTCGTCGTTTCCGTATTTAGGAAAATCGCCTATTGTTTCAAAATCGCAAACCATTCCGTCTTCATCTCTTATTGTTTTAACCTTTGCATATTTTATTGCAGAAAGCGAATCAACAACGTGAGAAAAGCCTGCGATACCTGTTGCAAACGTTCTGCGTACATCGGTATCAATAAGAGCCATTTCTGCCGCTTCGTAATAATACTTGTCGTGCATATAATGGATAACGTTTAATGTTCGTACATATACGCCTGCAAGCCAATCCATCATTTTGTCATATTTTTCAATTACCTCGTCATAATCTAAATATTCAGAAGTTATTGGCGAATATTTCGGGCTTACCTGAACCTTTGTTGTTGCGTCCATTCCGCCATTAATAGCATATAGCAAGCATTTTGCAAGGTTTGCACGAGCACCGAAAAATTGCATTTCTTTTCCCGTTTGCGTTGCAGAAACGCAACAACAAATAGCGTAGTCATCGCCCCATACAGGACGCATAACATCGTCGTTTTCATATTGAATTGAGCTTGTTTTTATAGAAATTTCAGACGAATAGCGTTTGAAATTCTCAGGCAGATTTGAAGAATACAAAACTGTAAGGTTAGGCTCTGGGGAAGGACCCATATTTTCGAGAGTATGCAAAAAGCGGAAGTCTGTCTTTGTAACTAAAGAACGTCCGTCGCTTCCTTTTCCTGCAACGCTAAGCGTTGCCCAAACAGGGTCGCCTGAGAAAAGCTCATTGTAAGAAGGAATTCTTGCAAACTTAACCATTCTGAACTTCATAACCATATGGTCTATTAATTCCTGAGCTTCCGATTCAGTTAGTATTCCCGCCTCTAAATCACGAGTTATATATATATCTAAAAATGTTGAAATTCTGCCTACGCTCATTGCCGCGCCGTTTTGAGTTTTTATTGCGGCAAGATAGCCGAAATATAACCATTGGCAAGCTTCTTTAGCATTTTTTGCAGGCTGGGAAATATCAAATCCATAGGATGCTGCCATAAGCTTCATCCCTTCAAGGGCACGGATTTGCATTGTTATTTCCTCTCTTTGACGAATTTCTTCGCCATACATAGAATCGCTGAAGCAGTTGGCAAAATCTTCTTTTTTCTTCTCTATAAGCATATCTATACCATAGAGGGCTACTCGCCTATAGTCGCCAACAATTCTGCCTCTTCCGTATGTGTCAGGCAAGCCTGTTATAATCTTATTTTTTCTTGCGGCACGCATCTCGGGAGTATACACGTCGAAAACACCCTGATTATGAGTTTTATGATACTCGGTAAAAATTCTGTGCAATTCGGGAGACGGCGTATATCCATAGGTTTTGCAAGCCTCTTCCGCCATCTTTATACCACCATAAGGCATAAATGCACGCTTTAAAGGTTTGTCAGTCTGAAGACCAACGATTTTTTCCAAATCCTTTAAATCTTCATCTATATAACCTGGCGCATGAGAGGTAAGACCCGTTACAACATCAGTATCCATATCAAGGACTCCGCCTTTTGCACGTTCTTCCTTCTGAAGCTTGGAAAGCTTACCCCAAAGCTTCTTAGTTGCCTCTGTTGCAGGCTCTAAAAAAGATTCGTCCCCTTCGTATGGAATATAGTTCTTTTGAATAAAGTCTCTCGGGTCAATATCATTTTGCCATTTTGTTCCTTTAAAACCTTCCCATTGACTAAAACGAGGAATATTATGTTCAACTTTATTTATCATAGGTAAAAACTCCTTTCTGTGTGATATGTACTCTATATGAAGTGTAGCACAATATATAGGGTATCTTATTGATTAAAACTATTTTAACATACAATTTGTTCTATGTCAATAGTGTAAAAAAACTTTGTGTATTTTGTTGTATATGGTATAAATATAGGAATATTTTTCATACAAAAATAACCCTTTTTCAGGACATTGGGCGTTGGTATAAAATGTTGCTGACAATACTATGGCAGAGTGGTATACTGAAATTGAAAACTCGGGAGCTTTTTATATTGGTTTTTCAGGGCGTGTAATTTTAACGATTCAATGTCGGAGGACATAAAATATAATTAATATTTTAAAAGGAGGTTTTTTATGAGGTCAACTAAAAAGCTTTTATCTTTATTGTGTGAAGGGATGATAATGCTTTTGGACGCAGTGCCTGCGTATGCAAAAAGCCTTGATGGCAGCATAAATTTTAAAATATGAATTGAAAATATCGCCTGTTTTTAATAGGCTTATTTGGCATACCCAAAATCCGCAAAAATTACATAGAAACACAAAAAGGACCTCAAACGAGATCCCTTTCGTTATTTGTGGGACTTTTTTTATAGCCCCTTTCATTTTTTGCGATTTTAAATTATTAATCCAAATTGAATATGCAAAGGATTAAAACCAGACAAATTTTAATATAAACAAACAGATTAACCTATTTTCAAGCTATGTACATCCCTGACGATACGCTTGTCGTTTTCAATATATGAAAACAATTCGTCGAGATTGTCTGTATAATCATATAGTTCCTTGCAGGCAGGGAGAATGAATTTTTCACTTACCGCTACTTTTAAGAAATCATCAAGCTCACGATAATATCCGTTCACGTCAAAAATAGCAATTGGCTTTGCATGAATTCCAAGTTGCTTTGCGGTAAAAACCTGAAAAAATTCTTCAAATGTACCAACGCCGCCAGGAACAATAATAAAGGCATCTGACATATTTTCCATTGTTGATTTTCTTTCTGCCATAGTTTCCGTAAAAATTAAATTGTTGCATTGGTCGTAAATTGCCTCAATTTTTTGGTCACGGAAGAATTTGGGAATTATTCCCGTAATTTCTCCGCCACCGATTTTGGCACCTCGTGCAACAGCGCCCATAAGTCCGTTACCACCCGCACCGAACACGAGTGAGTGCCCTCTTTTTGCCAATTCTTTTCCTAAATTTTCAACTGCATCAATGTAAGTTTTATCTATTTCACTGCTTGCAGCACCAAATACACATATTCTCATTATTTTTATCTCCTATCGTTATTTTTTATTTTTTTTATATTTACTAATCAAACATTAATAAATTTATATATTTATTATATAATTCACGCACAATATAGATGCCCAAGAATTCATTTTACCAGGAGTAAAAATGCTTGCTTGCAAGGGCATTTTATAAGGCGCCGTCAATTGACACAGTGGTCGTAAGACCACAAAAGAGCGATAGCTCTTAAGAATTTTATGAAATAAAATCCTGTATGTGTTAATTATAACACAAATATTATTTTTCTTCAACAGTTTGATTTGTATTTTAATAAAATATTAAAAATTTGAAAATACAGAGTTGGCGTTATTGACAGAAGATATACTTTGTGATATATTGAGTGGCAATGGGTGTTGAATATGTAACACAAATTTATGCGGAAAGGACATAGGATATGAAATATTATCTTACTGACAAAAGCGAAGTATTATCATCACTTAATACTTCAAGCGAAAGCGGATTAGCTACAAGCGAAGCTGATTTGCTTTTAGAAAAAAACGGAAAAAACAAGCTTATTGAGGGAAAGAAAAAGACTCTTTTTCAAAGAATTATAGCGGAGATTTCTGACCCGATGGTATTGGTTTTGCTCGGCGCCGCAATTGTTTCGGGAATAACGGCAATGATTGAGGGCGAGGGCTTAACCGATGTATTTATTATTTTGGCAGTTGTTGTATTAAATACTGTACTTGGCGTTGTTCAGGAAAGCAAAGCTGAAAAAGCTATTGATGCCTTAAAAGAAATGGCGGCGGCAACAAGCAAGGTTATTCGTGATGGAAAGCATATAACGGTTAAAAGTGAGGATTTGGTCCAAGGCGATATTGTAATACTTGAGGCTGGCGATGCAGTTCCAGCCGATGGAAGAATTATAGAATCTGCGAGCCTTAAAATTGAAGAGGCGGCGCTTACGGGCGAATCAGTTCCGTCGGATAAGTTTGATTATGTACTAACGGCGGGCGAAAATGGTGAGGTGCCGTTGGGCGACAGAAAAAATATGTGCTATATGGGCTCCGTTGTTGTATACGGCAGAGGATTAATGGTTGTATGTGATACGGGAATGAACACTGAAATGGGCAAAATTGCAACTGCAATTACTCAGGCAGAAGAAGGCGAAACGCCGCTTCAAAAGAAATTATCGCAGCTTTCTAAGCTGTTGACAAAGCTTGTGCTTGGTATTTGCTTATTTATGTTTGCATTTACTTTAATAAGAAACGGCAAATTTGATACGCATACAGTTTTAGATACATTTATGCTCGCAGTAAGCTTGGCAGTTGCGGCAATACCCGAAGGATTAGCCGCAGTTGTAACAATTGTTTTGTCTATGGGCGTAACAAAGATGTCAAAACAAAAAGCGATTATAAGAAAACTTACGGCAGTTGAAACGCTCGGCTGTACACAGGTTATATGTTCCGATAAAACAGGAACGCTTACTCAAAACAAAATGACAGTTGTTGACCACTATGGTGAGGATGAAGAACTTCTTGCAAAAGCAATGTCGCTTTGTTCTGATGCAGAGCCTGATGAAAACGGCGAAGTAATCGGCGAACCTACTGAGTGTGCGCTGGTAAATTACGCTACAAAGCTTGGTCTTTTAAAAGGCGAATTAAGCAAAGCGGAGCCAAGAATTGGTGAAGTTCCTTTTGATTCGTCAAGAAAAATGATGTCAACAATTCATCAAAAGGGAGAAGAAATTATCCAATATACAAAGGGTGCCCCTGATGAGCTTTTATCAAGATGCAGTCATATTTTGGTAAATGGCAAGGTTGAAGAATTAACTGAAGAACGCAAGCAAAATGTTTTAGCGCAGAACAAGGCTTTTGCGACAAAGGCACTTCGTGTACTTGCAGCTGCATATAAAACGCATAATGAAAAACCTACTGTTTTCACAACAGAGGCACTTGAAAATAATTTAATCTTTATTGGGCTTGTTGGTATGATTGACCCCGTAAGAGATGAGGTTACGGATGCTGTTTTGGAGTGTGTAAAAGCAGGTATAAGACCTATTATGATTACGGGCGACCATAAGGATACTGCGGTTGCAATTGCAAAAACACTTGGAATTATAAAAAATGATGACGAGGCAATTACGGGCGCAGAAATTGACAAGTATTCAGACGAAGAGTTTGATGAGCTTATAACAAAATACTCGGTATATGCCCGTGTTCAGCCTGAGCATAAGGTAAGAATTGTTAACGCTTGGCGTAAGCGTGGAATGGTTACTGCTATGACGGGCGATGGTGTAAACGATGCGCCTTCTATTAAAAATGCCGACATCGGTATTGGTATGGGTATTACGGGAACGGATGTTACAAAGAATGTTGCCGATATGATACTTGCTGACGATAACTTTGCAACTATTGTTTCAGCAGTTGCAGAGGGCAGACGAATTTTTGATAATATAACAAAATGTATTCAATTCTTGCTTTCTTCTAATCTTAGCGAGGTTATAAGTATATTTATTGCAACGCTTTGTGGCTTTACTATTTTAAAGCCTGCGCATATTTTGTTTATTAATCTTGTAACGGATTCTCTTCCTGCTCTTGCGCTTGGTGCAGAAAAAGCAGAGCCTGACATAATGGAGAGAAAGCCGAGAAAGAGCAATGAGGGAATATTTGCAAATGGTATGGGCTTTAATATGGCATATCAAGGATTAATGGTTTCGGTTATTACGCTTGTAGCATATTTTGTAGGGCATTTTATGGAGTCGGGCAGATGGGAAATAACTCAAAGTGCCGATGGTATGACAATGGCGTTCTTGGCTATGTCAATGGCAGAGATATTCCATTCGTTTAATATGCGTTCTCGTGGTTCTGTGTTTAAGCTTAAAACGCATAATATGCTACTTTGGGGAACGATGCTTTTGTCGCTTGCGCTTACATCGGCTTTGATATTTGTTCCTGCTCTTTCAAATCTTTTTGGATTTGAGCATATTTCGGTTGCAGAATATTTTGTGGCACTTGCTCTTGCGATATTAACAATTCCTATTGTAGAAGTGATAAAAATTTTTCAAAATAAAAGAAGAGCTTAACGCTTGATGCGTAAAGATATGCACCTCAAAGGCTTGATGCTTTTGCAGGCGCATATTTTTTATCGAAATGCTAAATGTCAAGATTGAAAATAGAAAACAAAACGCATAAAACTATTGACTGGAAAGAAAGATTACGCTATAATGTAATAAGGTTAAAAATGTGCGTGTATACTATATATGAATATAAAAGGCATTTGCTTTTTTGAAAGGGGATTATATATGGAATCAATAGCAATTTGGTTTGGCGAAACGCTTGGGCAATACATACCTGCGGAGCTTGTAACATTTATTGTTTCTCTGTTGCCGATATTGGAATGCAGAGGAGGAATAATTGTTGGGCGTTTGCTTGGGCTTCCGCTTTTGAGTACGATAGTTATTTCTGTAGTCGGAAATGTTTTGCCAATTCCGTTTATTCTGATGTTTATTAATAAGATATTTAAGTGGCTAAAGCCTACTAAGCTTTTCGGACCTATGGTGTGCAAGCTTGAGGAAAAGGCGTTAAAGAAAAGCACTGCACTTGAAAATGGAGAGTTTTGGGGGCTTGCGCTGTTTGTTGGAGTGCCGCTTCCGGGAACGGGCGCTTGGACAGGGGCGCTTATCGTATCTCTTCTTGGAATTAAAATAAAAAAGGCTTCAATAGCTATTTTGATTGGAGTTGCAATGGCGACTACAATTATAAGCCTGATTATGTATGGAATTTTATAATATGTTTTTAATTTAAAGCTGACTGAATTTTGGTCAGCTTTTTTTGTTTGCAAAAGACAATTAAATCTAAAAAGGTATATTTTTATAAAAAGATGGAAAATAATAAAAAGAAAAAATATGGCAGGTGATTTAATTGAAGCGATTTAAAATATTTAAGGGTGTATACTTTATTTCAATTGCACTTGGGATTGCAAGCTCTTTTATGGCACATATTTGCACGAATGTTGCATCTACTACGGGTTGGCTTATACAAGTTTTTGCGGCTGCTTTATGCGTGCCGCCTATTGTTTTGTCAAAGAGGGTGTGTGATGCTGAAAAAAATGAAAATATGCTTGATGTAATAAGGGAAAACAAATTGATTTTTAAAGTTGTGAAAATTATTTTAAGCGTTGTCTTTTTTGCTTTGAGTGTGTTTTTATGCAACCATTTTTCGTACATTATACATCTTTGGATTTTGCAAAATGTAGACATTAAATTTATATCGGCGGGGCTTTGCGTTCTGTTATATATTGCGCTTTCTAAGGATAGAAAATCACTTTATTATACGGTTGTTTTCTTTTCGGTGTTTTGCATTTTAGCCGTTTTGATACTTAGGCTTAACACTGTTTTTTCGGGGAAGATTGAAAAGATTTTGCCTGTTTTTGAAAAGGAGCGGCTTAATATAGATATGGTAAGAGGAGTGTTTTATTCGTTTGGCGTTTTTTCTGCCGCATTTTTATCTGGTGAAATATACGAAAAAAAGACAACAAATCTTGAGTATGCAGTAGGCTTGGGCGGAACGGCACTTCTTTTTATATTGTCGATTTTTTCTTGCAATATGTTGCTTGGGGCAACGCAAACGGCAAATTCCTTTGATGCAATAATTCTTGCTATGCGAAAAAGCAATGTGCTTGGAAGAGGCGATGTTTTGTTTTTTGCGGTATGGATGTTTTTTATTGCTTCGGCGTTTTGTTGCTTGGGCTTTGCGCCAAGGGCGATTAGCGAAAAAAAGGAAGGGTATGGGGCAAATGTTAAGCTTGGGTACTGCGGGGCGATTTTTGTTTTGTCGGGAATTGTAGGGAAATATTTTAATCAGATAGAATGGCTTTTGTCAATAATGGCGATAGGGTGCGGAAGTATGCTTTATTCAGTTTCAATTATTGCATTTTTGCTTTCGGGATTAAAAAAGAGGAGGGAAGGAAGTGAAGCTTAAGGGGTTAATGGTTGCCTTTGTAGCCGCTTGCATTTTTATGCTTAGCGGATGCTATGAACGACAGCTTGAAAAAACTGATATATTAACAACATATTTTGCAGATAAGCAGGACGAAAAAACTGTTTTGGGCGGAGGCGTTGCAACGGTCAGAACATTTTCCGACTCTATGGCAGACAATCCCGTAAGCTTGATTTTTGCAAAGGGAGACAGCTTGGCAGATGCGGAGCAAAAGCTTGAAAAAAGCGCCGACCATCCGCTTTTTTTCGGTGCGGTAAGGGCGGTTATTGTTGGAGAAAATATGGCTAAAGACGGACTTTTAGAGTTTTTAAAAAGCTTGGAGAGCGATTATAAGCTAAGGAGCGAAAGTATGTTTTTTATTACGAAATCGAATCCGTCAGACATTGTTTTGCATAAGGCGGTAAATGATTTTTCGGGTGGCTTTGCGGCAGAGAGTATGCTTGAAAGCTTAGAGAAGGACGGAAAAATCGTTTGCCCGAATGTTTCTGATATGTTTGAGGTTATATATGAGGGGAAAGTTGGGATTGCGTGCGCAAGTGTTGAGCTTGATGAGGAAATGATGCGTTTTAGCGGGTATGGGATTTTCAATAAGGATAGGTTGATATTTTATTCAAATGAAGATGAAACAGACGGAATTAATGCCTTTATAAACGATGCGGCAACTTTTGAATATTACAACAACGGCTTAAAATATAGCCTTAAAAAAATCGATGAGAAAAAGGACGTTTTATACAAAGACGGAGGACTTAAATTTGATTTGGATTTTGAGTTTGAGTGCGAAATTAGTGAGCCATATGAAAATATAAGCAATGATGAGCTTTTGAAGGTTGAAGCTGCGTTTGAAAAAATTCTTTTAAAAAAAATTCAAGCCGCATTCGACAAAGCGGTTGAAGAAAGGTGCGATTTTCTCGATTTGTATATGATATATCAAAAGAAATATCGTTACGAATTTGAAAATTCCGATTATGAAAAACTGTTTGGCGAGGCGGTTTCAAATATAAATGTTGATGTTGTGTTTAGCGAAAAAGGAAACATATAAAACGGAGGGTTTTTATGAAAAACGTAAGACAAATCGGAGAAGAGTGGGCAAAGGAATGTAATCTTGTTTTCAGAGTTGTTAAAAACGGTGATAAGGAGGCAATAATTTTATATGTTAAGCAATTAAACGACGTTGAAATGATGACTCATAATGTTATAAAGCCGCTTATGGAGCATTTTGCTGAGGAGGGGGAAATGGCAAAAAGTGCGCTCGAAATTTCGCAGGCGGTTATATGCTGCGAGGATTTAAAAATATTAAATAGCGAGGACGGACTTTTAGACGAGATTTTAAACGGAATGTGTGCATTGCTTATAGAGGGGTATGAGCCGATTGTTATAAATTTAAAAAAGGTTGAAAAAACCTCGCCGACAGAAGCAGACATAAACTACTCAATAAGCGGAGCAAAGGATTCGTTTACTGAAAATTTAGATTCTAATCTATCGCTTATAAGGTATCGAATGAAGGATACGAAATTAAAGCTTGATGTTGTAAAGGTGGGAAAGAGGACGAAAACAAGCGTGCTTGTTGCGTATGTTGGGGATATTGCAAACGAAAAGTATGTTCAAACGATAAAGGAAAGATTATTAAAAATTAATATAGACGGAATAAATGAATCGGGGAAGCTTTTGTGGTTTTTAAATGACAGACCGTATTCAGTTTTTCCTCAGGCAGGGTTGGAGCAACGCTCGGATGTTGCGTGCAATGCGATGCTTGTCGGCAAGGTTGTTGTTATTTGCGAGGGGAGCGGAGTTGCGCTGATTTTGCCGAAGGTGTTTTCGGAGTTTTTGTTTTCGGGCGACGAGGAAAGCGAGAATGTTTATTTTTCAATTTTTGCAAGAATGATAAGAATAAGCGCACTTATTATATCTATTTTTGTAACGCCGTTTTATCTTGCGGTTATGGTGCATCACGGAGAAGCCTTGCCTACTGCCTTTGCAATAGTTTTGGCATCGGGGAGAGCGGGGGTTATGTTTGATGTTGTTTTGGAGGCGTTTTTGCTTGAAATGTTTGTTGAAATTTTAAGAGAATCGCTTATGAGAGCACCGAAAAGCATTGGTTCGTCTATAGGAATAGTTGGCGGTATAGTTGTTGGGTCGGCAATTGTTGAGGCAAAAATATTTTCACCCGTTATTCTTATTATAGTTTCGCTTTCGCTTTTAAGCTCGTTTGTTACGCCTGATATTTCAATTTCAAATTCATTTAGGGTTATTAAGCTTATGCTTATGGTGTGTTCGTGGTTGTTTGGCATTGCGGGGCTTGTGTGCGGAGCGTTTGTAATGATTTTAACAATTGTGTCAGATACAAGTATTAAAACCCCGTATTTCGCCCCGTACGCCCCGTTTAGCCCAAAGGACAGCATAAAAGCAATATATTCAAACAGACTGACAGATAAGCTGCGACCGTCTTATTTAAATACAAAGGCAAAAATAAGACGAAAGCAAGAATAAATAATTAAATTATTCCTGCACCGTTTTTTGATAAAATTCTTCTTGCGGCATTAAGCTTATGCCTCGCTCCTGTAAGCTTTAAACCCGCTCCGTATGCATCTGTTGGAAGAAAAACATTTTCCTTTTCCGAGCTTGCAAGAGAATTTTCACAGGTTGCAACAAAGCCTGCCTTGTAAAAAGGGAAAAATCCGATTTCGCAATACGTTCCGAGATAGGGATTGCTACGTTGCGAGAGTTGGTTTGATACCATAGATGACGGGCTTCCTATAATGTGCGTGTCGGAAGGAAAAATTTCTTCCGTAGGCGACTTTGAGGATGTGTCAAAAAAAGTTATTTTTACATTGTCGATTTGGTTTTCAATTTTGTCTATTGCCGCTAGTGCGTCGTTTTCGCTTTTAAAAAGTGCGTACAATTTAGCCATATTTAACCTCCAAATTATATTTGCGGCGGCATTTTTATATTGTACGCACATAAGATATTTATTCAAGAAAAATTATAGCAAAGCTTCCTTAACGGAGGTTATATAGTCAAAAATTTTAAATCGGAATACGAAGTTTAATGAGTCGGTATCGTTTGATGTTATTGTATTGTAGCTATCGGAATGAAGTGAACTTTTTAAATAGTTTTCCGATTCCTTCGGCATTGAAAGAGTTGATGAATTAAGACAAAGAGGTGGAAACATAACGCACCACCAATTCTTGCCCTTTCCACTTCCTAAATTTATACATAATGCCTTGTATTTTCCTGCGGGAAGAGTAACGTTTGAATATGACCTGGTAGGAAAGGTTTTTTCAGTGAGCGATGCAGTTGCAACATAATTAACACCGTTTTTCTGAAGGACTTTTGTTGCCATTTCGTTTATCTTTGTAAGATTTGAAAGAATAATGCTTTCGCTTTCGCTTATGCTTTTTGAGTTTTTCAAAAGCGGCGCAAGATATTTTGAGATTTCATCTCGTACGATAAGTTTAATGCTTTGGTCGGCTTCGCTATCGCTGTTAGCGATAATGTGTAGCCTGATAACGTTTTTTGATATATCGCTTTGGATGCATGATGCATAGGCGCAAATTGAAACAAAAAATGCAAAGCCAACAAAAATAGGAATAAGTATTTTTTTCAAAAAAATCACCTCATATGTTAAAATTCAATTATATTATGAACAAAAAAATGAGGCTATATACAACAAATGATTTTTTTAGGTTTCACATAAGGCGAAAAATGAGTAATTTGTCAAAAATATTTCGATTAATTCAACTTATTTGAACATATTTCTTGATTTTTGATAATAATTTGTAAATTTGAGAAAAAATTTGGCGCTAATATTAAAAATACATATAATTCTGCTTGACACAATCAATTTTTGTTGGTATAATATTGTGTGGTAAAAGTTTAGTAATACTTTTTAATATAATAATGAGGAGGAAATATTTCATGGCAAGAAAAATGAAAACTATGGATGGTAATAATGCTGCTGCTTGGGCTTCATATGCATTTACTGATGTTGCAGCTATTTACCCTATTACACCATCTTCCGTTATGGCTGAAGTTACTGACGAATGGGCAGTTGAAAAGAGAAACAACATTTTCGGACAGCCTGTTAAGGTTGTTGAAATGCAGTCAGAAGCGGGTGCAGCAGGTGCTGTTCACGGCTCACTTGGCGCAGGTGCGCTTACAACAACATATACAGCTTCTCAGGGCTTATTGTTGATGATTCCAAATATGTATAAAATGGCAGGTGAGCTTTTGCCATCTGTTATTCACGTTAGTGCTCGTTGCGTAGCTTCTCACGCGCTTAACATTTTTGGCGACCATTCAGATGTTATGGCTTGTCGTCAGACAGGTTATGCAATGCTTTGCTCAAACAGCCCGCAGGAGGTTATGGACCTTGGTGCTGTTGCGCATTTGGCAACAATTAAGGGAAGAGTTCCTTTCCTTCACTTCTTCGATGGTTTCAGAACTTCGCACGAAATTGATAAAATCGAGGTTTGGGATTATGAAGATTTAAAAGAAATGGTAGATATGGATGCTGTTCGTGAATTCCGTGCAACATCTTTAAATCCTGAGCGTCCTGTTCTTCGCGGTAGCGCTCAGAACCCTGACATTTTCTTCCAGAACAGAGAGGCTTGTAACAAGTATTATGATAACATTCCTGCTGTTGTTGAAGAGTATATGGACAAGGTTAATGCAAAAATCGGCACAGATTATAAGCTTGTTAACTACTACGGTGCTCCTGATGCTGAAAAGGTTATCGTTGCAATGGGTAGTGTTTGTGAAACAATAGAAGAAACTGTAGATTATTTGGTAGCTAAGGGCGAGAAGGTTGGCTTGATTAAAGTTCATCTTTACAGACCTTTCCCTGTTGAAGCTTTCTTGAAGGCTGTTCCTGCAACTTGTAAGAAGATTGCTGTTTTGGACAGAACAAAAGAGCCAGGTTCAATCGGTGAGCCTTTGTATCTTGACGTTTGCGCTTGCTACAATGGTATTAAAGATGTTCCAATGATTGTTGGCGGACGTTATGGTCTTGGTTCAAAAGATACAATTCCTGCTGATATTATTGCAGCATTTAAGAATCTTGATGCAAAAGAGCCTGTTAAAGGATTTACTCTTTCAATCGAAGATGACGTAACAAATCTTTCTCTTAAGAGAGATGAAAACCCTGATACATCTGCTGCAGGCAATACTGCTTGTAAGTTCTGGGGTCTTGGTTCAGACGGTACTGTTGGTGCTAACAAGAACTCAATTAAGATTATCGGCGACCATACTGACCTTTTTGCACAGGCATATTTTGCTTATGACTCTAAAAAGTCAGGTGGTATAACAGTTTCTCACTTGAGATTCGGTGAAAAGCCAATCAAGTCAACATACCTAATCAACAAAGCTAACTTTGTTGCTTGTCATAACCCATCTTATGTTGATAAGTATGATATGGTTGAAGATTTGGTACCTGGCGGTAGCTTCCTTCTAAACTGTGCTTGGGACGTTGAAGAGC
This sequence comes from Clostridia bacterium, assembly GCA_045590935.1. Lineage (GTDB taxonomy): Bacteria > Bacillota > Clostridia > UBA1381 > UMGS1253 > CAKSHP01. The sequence goes on from JAZNSA010000157.1 coordinate 17,118, forward strand.
TTGGAAGAAGACTTCCTGCTAAGATGAAGAAATATATTGCAGAAAACAACATTTCTTTGTACACAATTGATGCTATCGGTATCGCTAAAGAACTTGGTCTTGGAAATAAGACTTCAATAGTGTTGCAGTCGGCATTCTTTAAAATTGCAGATGTTATTCCTTTTGCAGATGCTGTTGAATATATGAAGGCTGCTGTTGTTAAGTCTTTCGGCGCTAAGGGCGAGAAGATTGTTAATATGAACCATGCGGCTATTGTTGAAGGCGAGAAGAACATTAATAAGATTGATGTTCCTGCAGATTGGAAAAATGCTACAGATGCGGCAGCAGACAAGAAAAATGTTCCTGCATTTATTGAAAACATCCTTGAGCCATGTAACAAGCAGGTTGGAGATAAGCTTCCTGTTTCTAAGTTTATGGATATGGTTGACGGTCATTTGCCACAGGGTAGCGCTGCTTACGAAAAGCGTGGTATCGCTGTTGACGTTCCTGAGTGGATTGCTGAAAAATGTATTCAGTGTAACAAATGTTCAATCGTTTGTCCACACGCTGTTATTCGTCCAATCGCTTTGAATGCAGACGAGGCTGCAAATGCTCCTGCACAGATGAAGATGAAGCCTATGACAGGAAAAGCTGATTATCAGTTCACAATGGCTATTTCAACTCTTGACTGTACAGGTTGCGGCAACTGCGTAAAGGTTTGTCCTGCAAAGGATGGCGGCGCATTGGTTATGAAGCCAATCGATTCTCAGATGCCTCAGCAGGAGTGCTTCGATTATGCTATTAAGACAAGCGTAAAAGAAGATTTGATTAACGCTCCTACAAACGTTAAAAATTCTCAGTTCCGTCAGCCGCTTCTTGAGTTCTCAGGTGCTTGTGCGGGCTGTGGTGAAACTCCTTATGCTAAGCTTATCACACAGATTTGCGGAGATAGAACATATATCTCAAATGCAACAGGATGTTCTTCAATTTGGGGTGGTAGTGCTCCTTCAACTCCATACACAACAAACCATAAGGGACATGGTCCTGCTTGGGTTAACTCATTGTTCGAGGATAACGCAGAGCATGGTTTAGGTATGGCTATTGCTGCTAAGCAGCTTAGAGAGAGATTAAAGAATCAGGTTCTTGCTTTGGATTGCGACGGCGTTAAGGCTGCAAGCGAGGAATGGATTAACACTTATGAGGATATAGATGCTAACGCTGCTGCTACAGAGAAGCTTATTGCTGCTTTGGAAGCTTGCGGATGCGACGATGCTAAGGCTATTTTGGAAATGAAAGAATATCTTGCTAAGAAAGCAGTTTGGATATTCGGCGGCGACGGTTGGGCATATGATATCGGTTTTGGCGGTCTTGACCATGTTCTTGCTTCTGGTGAGGATGTAAACGTTATGGTATTTGATACTGAGGTTTATTCTAACACAGGCGGACAGGCTTCTAAGTCAACTCCAACAGGTGCTGTTGCTCAGTTTGCTGCAGGCGGTAAGCCGATTAAGAAGAAGAATCTTGCTGAAATTGCTATGTCTTACGGATATGTATATGTTGCACAGGTTGCAATGGGATACAGCGATGCGCAGACTGTTAAAGCAATTAAGGAGGCTGTTTCTTACAACGGTCCATCATTGATTATTGGTTATGCTCCATGTATCAACCATGGTATAAAGGGTGGTATGACAGATACTCAAAAGATTATTGCTAATGCTGTTAAAGCAGGTTACTGGCAGACATTCAGATTTAATCCTGAAGCTGAGACGCCGTTTACAATGGATTGCAAAGACCCATCTGAGTCTTACAGAGATTTCATTATGAACGAAGTTCGTTATAGCTCACTTGCTCGTAAGTTCCCTGATAGGGCTGAAGAATTGTTTACTGAGGCTGAAAAACAGGCTAAGGAAAGATATGAGCATTGGACAAAGTACAGTAAGCTTTTTGAGTAATTTTTAGCTTAAATAAAATAATTAATAAAATGAAAGCGGAATTTGCCTTTGGGGAAGTTCCGCTTTTTTACTGTACGAAAAAGTCTTTTTCGATATAAAAGATAGGGCAATCTGTAATCAAAATTGTTGAAAAATATCATTTTATGCGATTTTAAACAATTGTAAATTGGCAAAAATCAACAAAGTTAAATCTTTTTCGAAAAAATTTTCGCTTTTCTATTGACATCGAAATAATGTTCTGTTATAATGAATACAGAACAAAAGTTTGATAACAAGGACGTGATTTTATGAATAAGATTTATTTAACAAGAAAACATACAGTTATAGTAAATAAAAAGAGATTTTTCACTTTTATATTTGTTTCGGTGCTTGCTCTTAATTTTTTGATTTTTGGGATTGCTGCTCCGAAGCATAGTAGTGCAACTGAAATTTTAGAGCCAATAGTTGTAACTGTTAAATCGGGGGATACTTTGTGGTCAATTGCGAGTGAGCATTGCGATGATGAAAGCGATGTCAGGGATATGATTTATGAAATAAAAAAGTTAAATTCTTTGAAAAACTCAAATCTAAGAATAGGTCAAAAGCTTGAAATCCCGACGGATTTTTAATTGAATATTAATTTGGATTAAGCGCCTGATTTTCCTTTGCGAAGATGGGGTGCTTTTTTTTGCGGGCTTTTCGAGCTTGCGGCAGCCGTAGGTGGTTGGTGGGATTAGAAAATTCATAATTCATAATGAAATCCAATTTTTGTGGGCTTTTTTGGCTCCTTTGTGTAAAGGGAGCTGGCGCCGTAGGCGACTGAGGGATTGTTTTTTTTGCTGCTTACAACCCATCCGAGTTTGCTCTCGCAAACTCACCTCCCCTTACACAGGGGAGGCTGGTTTGACTTCTCCTTTGAGAAATTAATTCATAGTTTGCAATAGAAGAATCCCCCCTGAATTGCTGCGCAATTCTTTCCCCCTTTAGGCAAGGGGGGCTTGGGATGGTGCTTTGAATTGCTTTCGCAACCCGCCTCCCATTACACTGACGAGGCTTTTTTATGTTTTTTTTCAGGGCTTCTCCTTTGAGGAGAGGCTCCGCCGTAGGCGGTGGTGAGGTGTAGAATACGAAGTATTCGTTAAAAATCCACATCATCCGTCAAATTTTACGGTTTGTCAATCTTGACAAGCCGAGGAAGACTCTGTTTACGCTCTTTATGGGCAACTGATAACATATTGCATAACCAGCAGGTAAATTAAAAACAAACTTGTGCTTTTCAAACAGAGGATAGGACTGTGCCAAAAACTGAAATATCCCCCGTAAATTATACGAGGGATATTTATTTGCTTATTCATCTATTTATTTGTCGAAAAGCTTATTAAGCTCGCTTCTGAACATATCAACATCTTGAAATTTTCTGTAAACGGAAGCGAAGCGAACGTACGAAATTTCGTCGACATCTTTTAAATACTCCATAACCATAGCACCTATTTCCGTGCTTGGAATTTCACGCTTGAGGGAATTTGAAAGATTGGCTTCAATGCTGTTTACAATACTTTCAATTTTCGCCATAGGAACAGGGCGCTTAACACAAGCGTGCATTATTCCCGTAAGAAGCTTGTGGCGGTCAAAAGGCTCTCTGGAATTATCGTTCTTAATAACAACAAGAGGAATCGTTTCAATCTTTTCATAGGTCGTAAACCTGTTAGCACACGCTATGCATTCTCTTCTGCGTCTTATTGCATTACCTTCCTCTGTAGGTCTTGAGTCTATAACCTTACTGTCTATGTGTTCACAAAATGGACATTTCATAACAAAACTCCGTTCCGCCGCACTGCCTCGGCATAAAATAGCGTTTGCGCTCTTGTCGGCAGGAAGATTTATGACAAGAGTTTTTGATGTTTTTCTGTATTATCCAACATTATATATTTATTATACACCAATTTGTTTTTTTTTGCAATATTTTTATAAAAAATTGTTGTATAAAAAACAAATTCAGCGAAAAGAACGGAAAAAAGGTTATTCGCTTTTTACCAAAATTATATCGTCGCCAACCTTTACAATGTTTTCCCAGGGGATTATATGCTCTTTTTCTTGCCTGAATAATCCGAAAAACTTGCCGTGTGCAGGAATTATTATTGCCTCTATTTTTCCCGTTTCAAAATTTATTTCAACATCACTGACATAACCAAGGCGCAATCCGAATGATACATTTATAACTTCTTTTTGTCGAAGCTTATTTGTTCTGAACAATAAAATCAACTCCTAAAATTAACAATTTCAAAAATAAAACAAACAAAACAAAAAAATAAATACGAAAATAAATAAAAAAACCTTGACTTTTTTTCTCTTATGCGGTAAAATAGTATTGTGTAATCATGTTAGAATATGAGGTAAGTTTGAGCTATGATTAATATGGTCATAAGTGATGTTGACGGAACTGCCGTAAAAACAGGGGATGTAGAGGTTTGTGGTGAGTATATGGCAACGTTTGAAAAGGTAGTTCAAAATGGGCTTTTATTGTGCTTTGCAAGTGGTCGCAGTTTTTATGAAATGAAGCTTATTTTTGAGAATTTGGGCGAAAATGTTGTTTTCGTTGCGAATGATGGTGCGTATTGCGCAACAAGTAGCGGCGAGGAGTGCATTTTTAAATGTCCGATTGAGCTTAGAAATATGATTTGCTTGCTCAGCGTGGTTTCTTCTTTTAATTCCGTAGGTGTTGAGTTTTGTTCAAAATATTTTTCGTACATAT
>JAZNSA010000158.1:0-2307 GCA_045590935.1 Clostridia bacterium
ATTAAAGTAACCTCTGCTGCTTTAACCATTGCATCAGCAGCCTCTACTGCTGCTACCAAACCTCTTGTTTCTACCATTCCTAATGCTTCTTGTGCCATTTTTGTTTCCTCCTCATAAATTTGTATATTTTATTATTTTTTAATTATTTTTCATTAATTACTGCTATTTTCAAGCCTTCCATTTTGATGTTTGTCTTAAATGCCTCATCAATCTCGCTTAGCGGGTATTTATGAGTAATAAGCTCTCCCATTGGTAAGCCAATAGCCTTTGCTCTCTTCAAGAAATCAAATGTTGTTGCATAATCTCTTAAAGTATATACCCAAGAACCAACAGTTGTTATTTCTTTTGAGCATATATCAAAGTGCGGGTTGATTGTTGCATCTCCGCCGTTTATAAAGAAACCAAGCTCGCATAGTCCGCCGCCGCTTCTTATAAACTTATAAATATTACTGTGTGCAACAGGTGAACCTGTACACTGGAACGCAAAATCTGCAAGATGACCATCAAAGCTATCCTCAACAGCCTTTGCAAGCTCCTCAGTTGACTTGTAATCCTTAAAGTTAACAGTTTTGTCTGCTCCCATTTTTCTTGCAAACTCAAGTCTCTTAGCTTCGCCGTCAACCGCTGTAATATTTTCAATACCCAAAGTTCTTAGTACTGCTATACAGATAAGACCTATAGGACCACAACCCTGAACAACAACGTTGCTGTTAAATCTTAAAATGTTTGTTGACTTCGCTCTTTCAACAGCGTGAATCAAAACTGCACTTGGCTCAATCAAAATTCTCGAATCCAAATCCAAATCCGAAACATTAAAGATTGTTGAACCGCCACGAACAACGATGTAGTCAGCAAACCAACCATTCAAATGAACATCGTCATCAGGAACAAGTCCGTAAACGTCAGCTCCGCCAACATTTTGCTTGTTAAGGTCAAACATTGTAATATCAGGATTATCCTTAAATATCATACAAGTTACAACCTTATCACCAATGTTCAAAGCCTTTCCTGCGCTGTCTTTCTTAACGTTTTTGCCCATTTTTACAATTTCGCCTGTTCCTTCGTGTCCCAAAAGAACCGGAATTAAACCAAATGGGTCTCTCTTATACTCGTGCGCATCAGTTCCGCAAATTCCGCAACCTTCAACCTTAACCAAAACATCATCATCGCCAAGCTCAGGAATCGGGAATTCCTTCATCTCAATCTTCTCAATGCCCGTAAGCATTGCGGCTCTTGATGTTTTAGCATTTGAAGCTGCCTTCGGAGCTGCGCTGTCGCCATTGCCCATGTTTGCCAAAACCTGCTTAACAATAGCTTCAATGCTTGAAGAATTAACCTCCATTAAAGCACTCCCTTTCTTATTTTCAATTTTGCTTTCTTTCTTTTCTTTTTCATCAAATATGTAAATTTTATTTTTGAAAACTTTTTTAAATTTTTCGATACATTTTGCATCGAGAACTGCTATAACATTCCGCTCAAAGCACATTTTTATAATGCTTGCTTGAAGGCCACTATACAAAACCGAATTAATTTTTAATTCTTCGCTTGCTTTTTTTACAAATGGAAGCTTTAATACGTCATTATTTGACCCAAGCATTTCAAGCTTTCTCTTTTCGTTTTCGCAAATCTCATAAGCACCGCCACGCCTGAGCTCAAACTTAAGTTTTTCCTCTTGCTCAACATCCTTTGCAAAAACTATCGCTCCAAAGCCTTCAGCCACATTTTCAAAAATTCTCTTTGCCAAAAGTTTCTCACTTGCGCCCGTTTCAAGAACAAATACTACAGACATTTTTCAACTTCCTCCGCGAAAACCTTTGCACCATATTCCGAAAGGAAAGTATCCTGCTCTTCCGAGCCGCCGCTAACGCCAAGCCCTCCAACAACAGCCGAGCCTACCTTCAAAACATTTCCACCGCCGAAGATAACTATTTTTCCGCCATTCGTAAATTGAATGCCATATAGCTCCTTCCCCGGCTGAGCAAGCTCCTTCAAAACCGTCGTATTCATTTTCAAAGCTGCACATGTATATGCCTTGTTCACCGCAATATCATAGCTTGCAATGTATGAATCATCCATACACTTTACCAAAACCGGATTAGCGCCCTTATTGGAAATCGCAACAACAGCCCTAACTCCAATCTCCTTTGATTTCTCAATTACCCGACTACAAACCTTTTCGGCAAGAGCAAGGCTCATATCCTCTATCAGGTTGTTTTGAGCATTGACAACCGCCAGCGTTTTTTCTACAATCTGCTTAACTGAATTACTATCCAACACTCATCGGCCCCCCCCCCTTCAAAATCGGAC
>JAZNSA010000159.1:0-3101 GCA_045590935.1 Clostridia bacterium
TATAGCACAGCATTTAAAAAAAGTCAAATTAAAAACAAGACAGATGCCTTGCTTTTAAATGATAATATATTTTTTGTTTTTCACTTTGATTTTGGTTTGAATATAAGCGAAATCAAATAGCCAAATATTACCGCCGCTGAAATGCCTGCCGCAGCAGCGCTTACTCCGCCCGTAAAAACTCCTAACAGTCCGCTCTCGTTTATTCCTTTTACAACCCCGTTTCCAAGCACATACCCAAAACCAATAATCGGAACAGTTGCCCCCGCTCCCGCAAATTCAACGATTTTTTCGTAAACCCCAACAAGCGTTAAAACAACCCCTGCGCTAACAAACAAAACAACTATGCTTGCGGGTGTAAGCTTCGTTTTATCTATTAAAATTTGTCCTATAACGCAAATTAATCCGCCAACAATAAATACCTTTATATACATAAACCAATCCAAATTTAAAACCTCCTCTCATAACCTACTTAACTCTTTCTATGCTCACCGCATGTGCAATACATGGAATGCTATCTCCTTGCAGTAAATTCAGCGGACTCATAAGTGCTCCCGTTCCAACAAAAAGAACCCTGTTTAATTCACCTTTAGTCAAAAGCTTAAAAAGATGAGAGCAAAAAACAATAGCACTACATCCGCACCCACTACCGCCTGCGTGAACATCCTGCTCCTTTCTGTAAAAAAGCAAATTACCGCAATCGTTATAATTTTTTGAAATATCAAAGCCGTTTTGATAAACCATCTCACGAGTTATGTCGCTGCCTATTTTTGCCAAATCGCCGCTTATAATCAAATCATAATAATCGGGAGTAAGGCCTGTATCTTCAAAATGAGTTATTATTGTATCTGTCGCCGCAGGCGCCATTGCCGCACCCATATTATTCGCATCATTTATTCCAAAATCAACAATTTTTCCCGTTGTAGCATAGGTTATACAAACTCCACTTCCCTCACCCCTTCCAACAAGACACGCTCCTGAGCCTGTTGTTGTCCATTGCGCCGTTGGAGGGCGTTGTCCGCCATATTCAAGAGGATAGCGAAATTGTTTTTCCGATGAACAAAAATGGCTCGATGTCTGAGCTATACTCATTTTTGCAAAATCACCATCAATACTCATTGCCGCAAGCATCAAGCTCTCCGCCATAGTTGAACAAGCGCCGTAAAGTCCAAAAAACGGTATAGCACTTTCCTTTTGGGCATAATGAGTGGCACAGCATTGATTTAATAGGTCGCCCGCAAAAATATAGTCAATCTCCTTAGCTGAAACTCCCGCCTTTTTAAGTAAGATTTCAAGCGCAGTTTTTTGCAATTTACTTTCTGCCTTTTCCCATGTTTTTTCTCCGCACAAATCGTCTTTTTCAATTTTATCAAAATCATCCTTAAGTGGTCCTTCGCCTTCTTTTTTTCCTGCTACCGACGACGTGTATAATATCTTAGGAGGCGTTTTAAATTTAATTGTTGCTCTGTTTAATTTTTTATTTTCCAACCTATCTTCTCCCTTGCTAAAATTTGATTAATATTAATATTTCCTAAAATTTATTTCTTATCCACTTTTTTGTTTATTCACCGCCTTTATTTATAAATAGGTGCAAATAAAGCAATATCGCACAATGCATATTTTATTGTTTGCATTTTTCTGTTTTATAAGCATTTTAACTACTTTTTCAAACAAATTTGATATTTTTTTTAAAAAACTTAATTTTTTCAAAAAAACATTTGACACAAAGCGTTTTGCGTGGTATTATAAATATAGATAGAGGCGCGGTTTTTATCAGTAGTGCAGTATCAGATTCGCAGAATCGTTTTACGCTTTACGAAAGGAAAAATCGCCGAAGAACAAAATTACTGCGGATTTTGTATCTGGACATATTGGCGAATAGCCATATGTTTGTCACTGCTTTATGCTGTGGAGTGCTACTTCCGATTTGTTGGCAGTGGAGGGCTATTGCGTTTTATGTATTGTATGAGTGCTTAAGATGCTCTGCGTAATATTGCAAAAAGTGCAACGGCTTTCGTTTTTGAAAATGCCGTTGTTTTTTTGTTAAACAAACATATTTTTTTGGAGGTTTTATTTATGAAACAAAATTTTAATGTTGCCGTTGTTGGCGCAACAGGTATGGTAGGACAAAGATTTATAACTCTTTTAGACGGACATCCATGGTTTAATGTTACTATGCTTGCCGCATCAGCGAGAAGTGCAGGAAAAAAATATAAAGATGCCGTTGGCGCAAGATGGGCTATGAGTACACCAATGCCTGAAAGAATTGCGGAAATGACAGTTTTGGATGCATCAGCAGACAAAGAAAAAATTGCGGCTGCAGTTGACTTTGTGTTCTGTGCAGTTGATATGAAAAAAGACGAAATCCGTGCTTTAGAGGAAGCCTATGCGAAGCTTGAGTGCCCTGTTATTTCAAATAACTCTGCACACAGACATACGCCTGACGTTCCTATGATTGTTCCTGAAATCAATCCTGAGCACGCAGAAATAATTAATGCTCAAAGAAAAAGACTTGGAACAAAGAGAGGTTTTGTTGCAGTTAAATCTAACTGCTCACTTCAAAGCTATGTTCCTGCTCTTCATCCTCTTATGAAGTATGGTATTAAAGAGGTTGTCGCTTGCACATATCAGGCTATTTCAGGTGCGGGCAAAACTTTTGAAACATTCCCTGAAATATTGGATAATATCATTCCATATATCGGTGGTGAAGAAGAAAAGAGCGAAGTTGAGCCAATGAAGATTTGGGGTAAAATCGAGGGTGATGTTATTGTTGATGCAACAAACCCACCAATAACAGCTCAGTGCTTAAGAGTTCCCGTTTCAGATGGTCATACTGCTGCCGTTTTTGTTCGTTTTGAAAACAAACCTACTGTTGAACAGATTAAGGCAGATTGGGCTGCTTTTTCAGGCGAGCCTCAGGCTCTTGAGCTTCCATCAGCGCCAAAGCAGTTTTTACACTATTTTGCAGAAGATAATCGCCCTCAGGCAAAGCTTGACCGTAATTTAGAAAACGGTATGGCTGTTTCTGTTGGTAGACTTCGTGAAGACAAAGTGTATGACTATAAATTTGTATGTCTTTCTCACAACACCCTTCGCGGTGCTGC
>JAZNSA010000160.1:0-2204 GCA_045590935.1 Clostridia bacterium
CAAAAGAAACTGCTCAATAATGTCGCTGACCATCTTATTATCACTTCCTGACACATTTTATTTTTTTGACTTTGACTTTCTTTGACTTTAGTATAGCATCATTTTTTTGTTTTGTCAATACTTTTTTGAAAAAAATTTTTGACTTTCTTTGACCTTTTTATCCGATGCACAATTTTTTCGTTTAATTATGCATATTTTTTATATAATTATACATTTTTTTAAAAAAATATCCTTATTTTTTAAAGTTTTTTTAATTTTGCTATTGCATTTTATTACATTTTTGTGTATAATATTGACATTACATTAATGAGGAGTTGTTTTTAGTGCTTTCAACTATTAAAGAATATGATAAGCAATATTTTATGAACACTTTCGGAGAAAGACTTCCCGTTTGCTTTGAAAAAGGAGAGGGATTAAATCTATATGCCGAAAATGGCGATGTGTATACGGACTTTTTTGCAGGAATAGCCGTTAATGCACTTGGTCATAGTCATTCTGAATTTGTTGAAATTTTAAAGACCCAGGCTGAAAAGCTTATTCACACATCGAGCCTTTATTATATAAAGAGCCAGGCAGAGCTTGCAAAGAAGCTTTGCGAAATCTCATTTGCCGACAAGGTTTTCTTCTCAAATTCAGGGGCAGAGGCAAACGAGGGCGCAATTAAGCTTGCGAAAATATACTTTTATAAGAAGGGTATGCCCGAAAAAAATGAGATTATAACGCTTTGCCACTCATTTCACGGCAGAACGCTTACAACCGTTGCCGCAACGGGTCAGGAAAAATATCAAAAGCCATATAAGCCGTTAACACCAGGCTTTTCTCACGTTCCGATAAACGACTTTGAGGCTTTGGAAGCGGCTGTAACGGATAAAACTGCCGCAATTATGATTGAAATGGTACAAGGCGAGAGTGGCGTTTATCCTTGCGATATTGATTATGTAAAAAAGCTCAGAAAGCTTTGCGACGAAAAAGAAATCCTTTTGATAGACGATGAGGTTCAGGCCGGAATGGGCAGAACGGGCAAAATGTTCGCTTATGAGAATTACGGAATTGAGCCCGATATAATGACGCTTGCAAAAGCTCTTGGCGGCGGAGTTCCGATTGGTGCGGTTTTGGCTAAGGATTTTTGCAGTGCGTTTGAACCTGGGGAGCATGGCTCAACCTTTGGCGGAAATCCGTTTTGCACAGCTGCGGCGCTTGGCGTAATTGGTATTATGGAAAAGGAAGAGCTTGTTAAAAACGCAAATGAGATGGGTATATATTTTAAAAACTCACTGCTTGAGCTTTCAAAGGAATTTTCTTGCATAAGCGAAATCCGTGGACTTGGATTGATGATAGGAGTTGAGCTTTCGGGAGGAATTGCAAAATCCGTTGTAAAAAAACTTTTTGAGGAAAAATACTTATGCGGCGCTTGCGGAGAAACAATTAGAATTCTCCCTCCGCTTATCGTAACAAAGGATGATATAGATAAATTTATTCAAGCTTTAAAAAAGTGCTTAAATGCTTAATTATATAAAAAAGAGAGGAAAAATAAAATGAAAAAAGACTTTTTAACAATACACGACTTTGCACCAAATGAAATTGAAGATATGTTAAAATTGGCTATAAAGCTGAAAGACGAAACAAAAAAAGGAATTGAGCATCATATTTTAAAAGGAAAAACTCTTGGAATGATTTTTTCAAAATCGTCAACAAGAACAAGGGTTTCCTTTGAAGTTGGAATGACTCAGCTTGGCGGTTATCCGTTGTTTTTAAGCTCGAACGAAATTCAGCTTGGCAGAGGCGAGTCAATTTATGATACCGCAGGAGTGCTTTCTCGCTTTATCGACGGAATAATGATTAGAACATACGACCACGAGGATGTCGTAAACCTTGCAAAATATTCGTCAATCCCGATTATAAACGGATTAACCGATTTGCTTCACCCTTGTCAGGTTATGGCTGACCTTTTAACAACTTATGAGCATAAGGGCAAGCTTAAGGGCTTGAAAATGGCGTATATAGGCGACGGTAACAATATGGCTCACTCGCTTATGTTCGGTTGTGCAAAGGTTGGAATGGATATAAGCGTTGCAACGCCTGAGGGATATGAGTGCAACAGTGAGGTTGTTGAAATGGCAAAGGATGATGCAAAGGAAACAGGCAGCAAAGTTATAACAACATACGACCCGATAGAGGCAATAAAGGATGCAGACGTTGTTTAC
>JAZNSA010000161.1:0-4838 GCA_045590935.1 Clostridia bacterium
TTCATCAATTGCTTTTGCCGCATCCTTTCCTGCACCCATTGCTAAAATAACCGTTGCAGCTCCCGTTACAGCATCTCCTCCGGCATAAATATGCTTCCTGCTTGTTTTGCCTGTTTTTTCATCTGCAACAATTCCGCCCCAGCTTTGAGTATCCAATCCTTCTGTTGTTGACTTAATAAGCGGATTTGGCGATGTTCCTATGCTCATAATAACGCAATCAACATCTAAAACAAACTCGGAATTTTCTTTAACCTTCGGTCTTCGTCTGCCACTTTCATCAGGCTCACCAAGCTCCATCTCCACGCACTTCATTGCCCCAACAAAATTATCCTTGCCCTCTAAAATCTCAATCGGATTTGTTAAAAGCTTAAAAACTATTCCTTCTTCCTTGGCGTGCTCAACCTCCTCTGCTCTTGCAGGAAGCTCTTCTTCGCTTCGCCTATAAACAATATAAACCTCTTCTGCTCCAAGCCTTTTTGCGCATCTCGCCGCATCCATAGCAACATTTCCTCCGCCTACAACAGCAACTCTTTTCGCTTTCTGTATAGGTGTTTTGCTATCCGCCTTGTACGCTTTCATAAGATTTACCCTTGTTAAAAATTCATTAGCCGAATATACTCCGTTCAAATTTTCTCCCGGTATATTCATAAATCTTGGAAGACCCGCACCTGAGCCTATAAACACACACTCAAAGCCCTCTTCAAAAAGCTCATCAATGGATACAGATTTACCAACAACAACATTTGTTTCAATCTTAACCCCAAGCTCCTTTAGCGTTTCAATTTCCTTTGCAACAATGCTCTTTGGTAGTCTGAATTCAGGTATACCATAAACCAAAACTCCGCCCGCAGTATGAAGTGCTTCAAAAACAACAACCTCGTATCCTTTTTTAGCCAAATCTCCCGCACAGGTAAGCCCCGCAGGACCACTTCCTACAACGGCAACCCTATGTCCGTTACTCTTTGGCTTTTCTATCTTCGCATTTTCATTCTGATTATGAAAATCCGCAACAAATCTCTCAAGCCTTCCTATTGCTACAGGCTCTCCCTTTATACCCCTGACACATTTTTTCTCACATTGGCTTTCTTGCGGGCAAACTCGTCCGCAAACAGCAGGAAGCGAACTCGATTTTGAAATTATTTCATATGCCTTTTCAAACTCTCCCTCGCTAACTTCTTTTATAAATGCCGGAATATCTATACAAACAGGACATCCCGAAACGCAAGGCTTATTTTTGCAATTGAGGCATCTTTTAGCCTCATCAATAGCTTGCTCCTCCGTATATCCCAAAGCAACCTCATCAAAATTCTTATTTCTTATATCTGCCGCCTGAGAAGGCATCTCGTTTTTCTTTAATGACATATTAGGCATAATTATTTCACATCCTTTTTAAACAGATTGCAGCTTTCCTCTCGCTTCTCAGTTTCAAATTCACGGTACACTGCCGACCTCTTGATAGCTTCATCAAAATCAACCTTATGCCCATCAAAATCAGGTCCGTCAACGCAAGCAAATTTAGTTTTTCCGTCAACCATCAATCTGCATCCTCCACACATTCCCGTTCCGTCAATCATAATAGGATTCATACTTACTACAGTTTTGATATTGTGTTCTTTCGTTAAAAGGCAAACAAACTTCATCATAATAAGAGGTCCTATAACAATAACCTCATCATACTTATTTCCATCCTCTATAAGCTTACGAAGTGCATCTGTTACAAGACCTTTTTCGCCGTAGCTTCCGTCATCTGTCATAATCTTCAACTTGTCCGAAACAGCATCAAATTCATTTTCCAATATTACAAGCTCGCTATTTCTGAAGCCAATAACGCTATGCACCTCAGCTCCCTTCGTATGAAGCTTTTTAGCAATCGGATACGCTATCGCACAGCCAACTCCTCCTCCAACAACGCAAACTTTTTTTATCCCTTCAGTATGCGAAGGCGTTCCCAAAGGCCCAACAAAATCTTCTATATATTCACCTTCACATTTTTGGTTTAGCTCCATAGTTGTTGCGCCAACAATTTGAAATATTATCGTTACGCTTCCGCTCTCCCTGTCAAAATCGGCAATTGTAAGCGGTATACGCTCGCCACTATCGCTTACTCTCAAAATCACAAATTGCCCAGGCTCTGCTTTTTTTGCAACTCTGGGCGCATCTATTCTCATAAGAGTAACAGTAGGATTCAAAGCTTTTTTCTCAAGAATTTTATACATAACAATTTCCCCTTTTTAAATTCAACCATATATATTATAGCTTTATTCGGCAACTTTGTCAACCGCTTATTATTTCCGACTTAACCAAAATATTTCTTTTTTCCTGCAAAATTAAAAGTGTCTGTTTCAAAACTCATAAACATACACATTTATAATGCATAATTATTAATTTTTAAAATTCACTTTCAAATTATTTCTTTTTAAATTTATTAATTATTTCAAAAAATTTACTTTTAGCCTGATTGTTCCCATTATCAAGTGCATCAAATTCTCTTAAAAGCTCCTTTTGCTTTTCGTTTAATCCCTTCGGAACTTCAACATTAACCTTAACATATTGGTCGCCCCTGCCACGAGCTTGAAGATGAGGAATACCCTTTCCTTTAAATTTGAACACAGTACCCGTCTGCGTTCCCTCAGGAATTTTATACTCTACCTCGCCATCAAGCGTTGGCACTCGAACAGTATCTCCAAGCGCCGCCGATACAAAGCTTATCGGCATATCTAAAACAACATCAAAGCCCTGACGAGTGAACACCTCATGCTTTTTAATATTAATTGTAATATATAAATCTCCATGAGGACCGCCCTTAATTCCCGAGCTTCCTTCCCCTCGTATGGATATTGTTTGTCCGTTGTCAATTCCTGCAGGAATATTAACCTCAATTTTTCTTTGATGACGTATCTGCCCTGTTCCCTTACAGTCTGTACAAGGCTCGGAAATAACTTCTCCCGCTCCTCTGCACTGCTGACAGGTTGTTGTAGATTGGAAATTTCCAAACGGCGTTCTTTGAACACTTCTTACCTGACCGCTTCCTCCGCAGGAACCGCAAGTTGCAGGCTTCGTTCCGGCTTTAGCCTTGCTTCCGTTACACGTCTTACACGTTTCCATTCTATAAATAATAACTTCCTTTTTAACGCCAAATGCAGCTTCTTCAAAGGTTATCGACAAATCCTGCTGAATGTCCTTTCCCTTTTTAGGTCCGTTTTTGTTTGCACTATGCCCTCTAGAGCCAAAGCCTCCGCCAAAAAAGCTGTCAAATATATCACCCATATCAAAGCCGCCAAAGCCACCGCTATACGCACCGCCGCCTCCGCCATAGCTCGGGTCAACCCCAGCGTGACCAAATTGGTCGTAGCGTTGTCTCTTTTCGGCATCTTTTAAAACGTCATAAGCCTCATTAACTTCCTTAAACTTTTCCTCCGCCTCTTTTTCCTTACCCGGATTAAGGTCAGGATGACATTTTTTAGCAGCCGCTCTATATGCTTTTTTTATATCATCGTCGGAAGCACCCTTTGAAACTCCAAGCACTTCATAGTAATCACGTTTCTCTGCCACTTTTATATACTCCTTTGATTAATCGGACTTTTAATTTCTTTATAGCCTTACGATAAAATTCTCGCTTCGCTCCATGAATTGAATTGCCTCTTAATGCACGAAGTGCAATTCATGAGCTATAAGGCTCAATTCATGCCACAATGCAATTCATTATAGCACAAACACACCTGTAACACAAGCAATTATATGTAAATAATTTTTAAACAACGCCAAGGGCGGAAAAATTCCGCCCCGAGCCTTTAAGTTTTGAATTATTTATCTTCGTCAACAACATTATAATCAGCATCAACTGTATTGTCAAAGCCTGCTCCACCCTGAGAAGCATCATCTGCCCCCGGTGCCTGTGCACCGCCCTGAGGGTTAGCCTGAGCATAAACCTTTTGCATAAGCTCATTAAACTTAGCTGTTAAATCGTCTGTTGCAGCTTTCATAGACTCTGTGTTGTTTGAAGCAACCGCATCCTTTAAAGCCTTAATCTTTTCTTCAATAACGCTCTTTTCTGCCGCATCAATCTTATCTCCCATATCGCTTAGAGCCTTTTCGCTTTGGTAAATCAATGAATCTGCATTATTTCTGATTTCAACTTCTTCTTTCTTTGCCTTATCTTCAGCCGCAAATTGCTCTGCTTCTTTAACTGCCTTATCGATTTCCTCGTCGGAAAGGTTAGAACTTGCAGTAATAGTAATATCCTGCTCGTTTCCTGTTCCCAAATCCTTAGCAGTAACATGAACGATACCGTTTCTGTCTATATCAAATTTAACTTCAATCTGAGGAACTCCTCTTGGTGCCGGCGGAATACCTGTAAGAGAAAATCTTCCAAGTGTTTTGTTATATGCCGCCATATCACGCTCACCCTGTAATACGTGAATTTCAACGCTTGTTTGGTTATCTGCAGCAGTTGAGAAAACCTGAGTTTTCTGAACAGGGATTGTTGTATTTCTGTCGATAAGTCTTGTGCAAACGCCGCCTAGTGTTTCAAGTCCCAATGAAAGCGGAGTAACATCTAAAAGCAATAAATCCTTAACGTCGCCGCCTAAAACGCCGCCCTGAATTGACGCACCAATTGCAACGCACTCATCAGGATTAATTCCGTTGTCAGGATCTTTTCCAACAATTTTTCTAACAGCCTCCTGAACTGCAGGAATTCTTGAAGAACCACCAACCATCAAAATCTTAGCAATATCATTTGCGCTAACGCCCGCATCGCTCATTGCATTACGAACAGGAGTCATTGTTTTTTCAACCAAATCAGCAGTTAGCTCATCAAACTTTGCTCTTGTAAGAGT
>JAZNSA010000162.1:0-8814 GCA_045590935.1 Clostridia bacterium
TTGGCCTTCCGACTTCAAGCGAATTAACCATTGACGAGAGCACCTTTGAAACCTCGCATCTGCCCATAGCCTTTCTTCTCATCTCTAAAAGTCCCAAAATTTCTTCTTCACTTTTATTATACAAAAACGAAACCGAAAGGGTAGCCTTCTTTCCCTTGTTAACGATTATTTGAGCATCTCTCGACAATTGCATAACAACAATTCCCGAAAGTCCATACCCGCAAAACTGAACTTCGCCAACCTCGCTTCTGATAACCTCACCATCGCAAATAAGCGAAACCTCAGCATACGCCCTTGCACCATCCAAAATTTCAAGCCTTTCCTTCTGCTTGCAAACAAGTGCACAAAGTGCAGGATACGGTGGGACAATCGTATGCCCCATTCGCTCTAAAATTCCAAACGAACTGTCGCTTCCGCTTGTTGCATTACTTCCTCCCGCAACAACAACTCTCCTTGCAAGAATTTCCTTATCTTTTTTGCTCCTGATTAAAAACTCATCCCCGCTTTTTTCAATATCTGCAATTTCATAGTTGCAAAGGATTTTAACACCTCTTTCGTATGCCGCCGTCAGTAAAACATCCCTCACCGACGACGCTTGCATAGAATTCGGATAAATAAGAGGATATAATCTATCACTGCACAAAAGTCCTATTTTCTCAAAAAACTCAACAATTTTTGCAGGCGGAAAGGAATTAATAAATTCGATTGCCTTTTTCTCTCCCGAAGAATAAAAATTGTCCGCTTTTATCTCCATATTTGTCAAATTACATCTTCCGTTTCCCGTTGCCAAAAGCTTTTTTAAGCATCTATCCGTTTTCTCAAAAACAGTAACATTAGCCTCTTTGTTATGCATTTTTGCACTTATAGCACACATAATTCCCGAAGCTCCCCCGCCAATTATCGCAATATCAATCATTTTTTACTACTCCCCTATATATTTTCCAGCTCATTTTGTCAATATGAATATTAAACCTTCCGTAATCGCAAAAATGTCGCTCATCTTCAAAAACATTTTCAATTTCACAAATCATAAATCGCCCAAGCTCCAACGATACATACCTGTCATACTCCGCAGAAAAATTAACAACAATAATATAAACCTCATCTTCAAAGCTTCTTATAAACCCACTTGTCTGTTCTTCTCCATAAACAAAACAAATATCTCCCCTATAGAAAGCAGGACTCATTTTTCTTATCTCTATTGCCTTTTTATACGCCTCAAAAATCTCTTTGTTTTCATTTCCCCAAGGAAAGCACTGTCTGCAAAACGGGTCGTTATATCCATAAACCCCCGCTTCATCCCCATAAAATATGCAAGGAACACCAGGTATTGTAAACTGCAATATCAACGCTAACGAAAGTCTCTGACAAGCAATCTCAAATTCTACCCCTTCAAGCTTTTTTGTTGCCATTTCCTCCCTCGAAAGCGTTTTCGCCTCAGGCAAATTTGAAATTCTTGTCAAAATTCTCTCCGTATCATGGCTACTCAAAAAATTCATTCCCGCAAAAAAGGCAGGCTCAGGATAATTTTCCTTTAAACTCATTACCTTTAAATTAAACAACCTTGAATCAATCTCGCCTTTAACGAACGAAATTATCATATCACGGAGCGGATAGTTCATAACGCTGTCAAGCTCAAAGCCTCCAAGATACCCTCTAAGCTTTCCATACGCCAGCTTGTTTGATGCATCCTCCCAAACCTCGCCAATAACTGCGGCATCTGCCTTTATACTTTTAAGCTCTCTTCTGAGTATCTTAATAAACTCATCAGGAAGCTCATCTGCAACATCAAGCCTCCATCCGCTTGCCCCAAGTCTCACCCATTTTTTAATAATTGAATTTTCATCCGTTAAAATATATTTAAGAAATGATTCCTCCATTTCATTAACGTTCGGCAGTGTCTCAAAGCCCCACCAACAATCATACTTTTCGGGAAACTCATAAAAATTATACCACCCGTAAAATTCAGATTTTTCGCCTTGGCAAGCCCCTAAGCTATCATATTTTCCACTCTTGTTAAAATATATACTTTCCGAGCCCGTATGACTAAACACTCCGTCGAGAATAATCTTAATCCCCATACTTTCCGCCTTTTTGCAAAGCCTTTCAAAATCCTTTTCATCGCCAAACAAAGGGTCAATTTTTTCATAATTTGCCGTATTATATTTATGATTTGACTTTGCCTCAAAAATCGGATTAAGATAAATTATATCAATACCAAGTTCTTTTAAATATTCAAGCTTTTCAAAAATTCCGCGAAGCGAGCCTCCGAAACAATCATTTGCAAGATATTTTCCTCCAAATTGTTCTGCCGAATAAAACGGCACTTCTCCCCACTCTCTTGCAATAATTTCATCCGACCCATCAAGCCCGCAAAAGCTTTCACTCCTATAAAATCTGTCGGGAAAAATTTGATACATAATCCCTTCTCTTAACCATTTTGGTGTTTCGTATTTACTATCAAAAACTGTAATTTGGTATTCTTTCGGATTATCCTCATAGCACCGTCCCACGCCGCCTAATTTTTCATCGTTATTCCCATAAAAAATTATCTTTTTATCAAGCCTTATTTCAAAGCAATAAAACCAAACGCATGGCTTTTTTGGCATATCAACAAAAGCCTCAAACACATTCATATCTGCCATCGTGGAAAAATAATGCATTGAAATATTATATTCATCTTCTCCGACCTTACACCTCAATAAAACTTCGTCAGGCCAAAAAGCTTTTTCAATTAAAATCCTAATGCACACTCTTTTTTTACACTCAACTGCCCCAAACGGCTCTTTAAAAAATAAGCTGTGCGAATCGTATTCAATATTCAAAACGAAACACCTCCGCCAAGCGCAAATTACTTAATTTTTTCCAAATGCCAAATTTTTTCGTTATACTCCTCTATCGTTCTGTCCGACGAGAAAAATCCGCTCATAGCTACATTTTTAACAGCCTTTCCGAGCCACAATTTTCTGTTTTTAAAATCTAGTGCCAAGCTTTCGTGCGCCTTAGCATAAGAATCAAAATCTCTTATTACCATATACGGGTCTGCCAATCCGTAATCTCCAAAAATCAACGAATGGTAAATATCTTTAAAAATATGCGGTCTTTCTTTTTCAAGCGTAGAATCAATAAGCTGGTCTAAAACCTTTTTAAGCGGCATATTATTTTCATATATCATTTGAGCCTCTGCAGTTTGATTTCTGTATTTTTCCAAAACCTCTTCTGCCGATAGTCCGAAGATATACATATTCTCTTTGCCAACCTGCTCACTCATTTCAACATTCGCCCCGTCAAACGTTCCAATAGTAACAGCGCCGTTTAGCATAAATTTCATATTACCCGTTCCCGAAGCCTCTTTTCCCGCAGTAGAAATTTGCTCTGACACATCTGCTGCCGCAACAATTTTTTCCGCAACACTAACGCAGTAATTTTCAATAAATACAACCGTAATTTTCTCATTAGTTCTCTCGTCGTTATTAACAAGCTCTGCAACCGAATTAATAAGCTTGATAATTAGCTTAGCCCTTTCATACCCCGGCGCAGCCTTAGCCCCGAAAATAAACGTTCTCGGTACAAAATCAATATTAGGATTTTCAACAAGCTTGTTATACAAATACAAAATGTGCAACGCATTTAAAAGCTGTCTTTTATATTCGTGAAGTCTCTTAACCTGAACGTCAAAAATTGAATTTATGTCAATATCAATTCCGTTATTCTCCTTTATATAGCTGACGAGCCTTGCCTTATTTTCCATTTTGATTTTTTCAAATTTGTCCAAAAACTTCTCATCTTTGGCGTATTTTGCAAGTCCTTGAAGCTTAGATGAATCCTTCATCCATTCATCTCCTATAGTCTCACAAATAAGCCTTGTAAGCTCTGGATTGGCATGCATAATCCATCTTCTGAAGGTTACGCCGTTTGTAATCGCAAAAAACCTATCGGGATTTATCCTGCAATAATCCGCAAAAATATCGTTTTTCAAAATATCCGTATGAAGCTTTGAAACGCCATTTACCGCATGGCACGTCGCAAGGCACAAATTTGCCATATTAACCCTTCCGTTATTTATAATTGCCATATAATCAAGCTTAGGCTTATCATTTGGATAAATCTGTCCCAAACTGCTCATAAGCCTGTTGTTAATTTCCGTAACAATCATAAAAATACGAGGCAAAATCGGCTCAAAAATATCAACAGGCCACTTTTCAAGAGCCTCGCTCATAACAGTATGATTAGTATAAGCACACACTCTGCAAGTTATATCCCACGCCTCATCCCAACCAAGATGCTCGTCGTCCATCAGTATACGCATAAGCTCAGGTATAGCAAGTGCGGGATGCGTGTCATTTATATGAATTGCAATTTTTTCTGCAAATATGCTCCAATCATCGCCATAAAAATGCTTAAAATCCTTAATAATCCATTGAACAGTTGCGCTGACAAGGAAATACTGCTGACGAAGCCTTAGCATTTTTCCTTCCGTGTGGTTATCTTCAGGATATAAAACCTTTGAAATAACCTCTGCCATATCCTTTTCCTCTGTAGCCCTTTTATAATCACCCTCGTTAAAAAACTTCATATTCAAATCCGACGGCGCTTTTGCGCTCCATAAACGAAGCTTATTAATCATTTTTGAATCGTATCCGCAAACAGGCACATCATACGGAACAGCTAAAACAGTATGTGAATTTTCATATCTAAATGAAAAAATCCCATTATCCCAGTCCGTATAAACCTTTCCGCCAAAGCGTACCTCAACCTTTTCTTCAGGCCTTTCAACCTCCCATACAAAGCCGTTATCAAGCCACGAATCTGGCTGTTCAAACTGATACCCATTAACAATTTTTTGTTTAAACAATCCAAATTCATATCGTATCGTTGAGCCATACGCAGGCAAATCAAGCGTCGTCAGCGAATCTAAAAAGCACGCCGCCAAGCGACCAAGTCCACCATTTCCAAGTCCCGCATCTGCCTCCAAACTTTCAACTGTATTAATGTCTACCCCGAGCTGTTCAAAAACCTTTATAAAATCCTCCGTCATAAACAGATTTAACATATTTGCTCCAAGCAATCTTCCCATAAGAAACTCACTCGACAAATAGTACAGCTTTTTTAGACCATTTTTCTTTACTTCCGCATGAGAATATTGCCATTTTCGCATAATTTCGTCGCGGACAACCAATGCACACGCCTTATATATCATATTTTTTGTCGCATCCTCTATGTCCTTACCATAATTACGCATAATTTTATTTTTAACATCTTCAAATATAGCCTGTTGTCTTTTACTTAACATATTTACCATACCCTTTCCGACTCATATATTTCTTAAGCAGAACAGGAATTGAAGTCTTCCCGTTATGTATTATAAAGCAATGCTAACATCGCACCTCCCCAAGTGCAATGCTTATTTAAAGTATGCTCTTATATAGCTCAATATATTTTTTAGCCGAAACCTCCCAAGAATTATCGCTTTTCATTGCTCGTCTTACAATTCCGTTCCAATTCTTTTTCCTTTCTTTAAAAATATCATAGGCGTATTTTAAAACGCAAAACAAATCTTCTGCTCTGTAAGGCAAAAATGAAAATCCGTTTCCACTATCATCATATTCGTTATATGCAAAAACTGTGTCTTTTAATCCTCCAGTTTCTCTGACAATAGGAACCGTTCCATACTTCAGGCTTATAATCTGGCTAAGTCCGCATGGCTCAAATTTTGACGGCATTAAAAAGGCATCACTTGAAGCATATATCTTATGCGCAAGCTCATTTGAAAACCTGATATTTGAGCTTACCTTAGAAGGATACCTTTCCCCATACCATTTAAACATACTCTCATAACAATGCTCTCCCGTTCCCAAAACAACAAGCTGAATATCCAAATCAATAATACCTTGCATAATTTCCGCAATTATATCAAAGCCCTTTTGCTCTGTAAGTCTGCTTACAATTCCAAGCATAAAAACATCGCTTCTCTCCTCAAGACCAAGCTCTTTTTGAAGCATATTCTTATTTTCAGCTTTTCCCGAAACAAAATTTCTCAAATTATAATTTTTATAAATCATCTCATCACTTTGCGGACTATATTGCTCATACGATATTCCGTTTACTATTCCGTAAAGGCTTGCCTCTCTTGCCTGCAAAAGCCCCTCTAAGCCTTCTCCGTATTCACTTGTTTGAATTTCTTTTGCGTACGTCTCGCTAACAGTTGTAATAACGTCGCTATAAACAATCCCGCCCTTCAAAATATTCAAATCGCCCATATATTCCAGCTTATCCGCTGAAAAATATTCATCTGCAATTCCAAAAACATCACGGACCGCCCTCTTGTCCCAAACGCCTTGATATTTCAAATTGTGAATAGTCATAATAGTTTTAATTCCTGCATAAAACGGATTGTTTTGAAACTGTGCATTCAAAAATATCGGAATTGCGCCGCTTTGCCAATCATTGCAATGAATTATGTCAGGTTTGAAATCAATATCCTCTAAAACAGAAAGTGCGGCTTTTGAAAAGAATGCAAACTTTTCAACATCCTCGTGTATATACCCATAAAGATTTTGTCCCGAAAAATAAAATTCATTATCAATAAAATAAAATGTTACACCCTCATGCACAAGCTTAAACACTCCGCAATACTGATTTCTCCACCCTAGCTCAACCGTAATATTTTCAATAAATTCCATCCGCTCAACATACTTTTGCTCAATAGCTCCGTATTTTGGCATTATAACTCTTATATCAACTTCATCTTTATCAAGCATCTGCGGAAGAGTTCCCGCAACATCCGCAAGCCCACCCGACTTTGCAAACGGTACCGCTTCCGAAGTAGCAAATAAAACTTTTATCATATTTTTTCAAACCTTTCAAATTAAATAATTTGTCCTTTGCTTATGACAAACGGGTAATTTGGTTGTCCTGAAAGCGTTTTTCCGTCTTTTATTATAACCTCTTTATCCAAAACCGCATTTTCAATGTAGCAATTAGACTGTATAATACTATTTTGCATAATTATTGAGTTTTTAACAACAGCACCCTTTTCGATTTGAACCCCACGAAATACGATACAATTCTCAAGCATACCTTCAATTTTGCACCCATCCGCAATCAGGCACTCACTAACGTGCGCTCCCTCTCCGTAGTGAGTCGGAACCTGGTCTTTAACCTTTGTATATATCTTATTTTTCGATAAAAACATTTCTTTTCTTATCTCAGTATTCAAAAGATGCATATTTGTATTATAATAGCTTTCAATCGTATCAACTCTTCCAACATATCCCTTAAATTCATACGCAAAAATCTTAAGCTCATTAATCCTCTTCAACAAAACATCATAAACGAAATCGTTTGCACCACGCGCCGCTGCAGTCTCAATAATATTTAATAACAACGACCTTTTAACAATGTATGTATCAAGCGAAACATTGTTACTTTCAGGATTTGTATGATTTTTTAAAATATCTGTAACCTTTCCGTCGCCATTTTTCTTTATGGTAGTATGCTTAGCGTAAAACGCAGAGCTTTCGTTTTCTTCAACATTATACATCAAAGAAACATCCGCTTCCGATTTAATATGAAAATCAAGCATATCATTAAATGTCGTATTATACATAAGCGCACCGCTTGTAAGCAAAACATACTCATAATCGCTTTTTCTTATAAAATTGGAAATACTGTGCAAAACCCCAATGTCGCCTTCGCCCTGTGATGCACTGCTTGTTGCCATAAAAGGTGGCAAAATGAATAAGCCTCTGTTTTTTCTGTTTAAATCCCACGCTTTACCGCTACCAACATGGTCCATAAGCGAGCGATAGTTATACTGCGTTGCAATTCCAACCTGGTCAATATCCGAATTTACCATATTCGACAAAACAAAGTCAATCATTCGATACCTTCCGCCAACAGGCAAAGCATCAATAGCACGTTTCTCCGTAAGCGAGCCTAAATTTTTATTTTTCTCATCGCTTAAAATAATTCCCATCAAGCTATTCAAATCACACACCTCCTCTTTCCCAAGCAGTTTCCTTGCATTTATCATCCAAAATATCTTCCTCAACCATAGAATTTTTATAAATATGGCTCTCATCAGCAATTTCAAGCCCTCCGCCAATCAAAACTATTCCATCGCTACACATTTTTGATTTATACGGATTTTCATTTTCATCTTCCTTCAATCCTATAATACAGTTTTCGCCAATCTTAGTATTAGGTCCTATTATTGTCTTTTCAACAATTGCCCCTGCCCCAATTGTACAATTTGGCATTATAACGCTATCTCTTACTATTGCTCCGCTCTCAATGCAAACTCCCGCCGATAAAATACTATGGTCAACAACGCCCGAAACATAGCATCCCTCTGTAATACAAGAATTTTTAACAATTGCCCCATTTTTTATAAAGTGAGGTGGCTTAACAGGATTTTTAGAATAAATAACCCACGACGAATCCCTTATGTTAATCTTAGGCGGATTGGAAATCAAATCCATATGTGCGTCCCATAAGCTTTTAACAGTTCCAACATCTCTCCAATACCCATCAAAATTATAAGCAAACATATCCTCTCTTGCCGCAAGCATTTGCGGAATAACATTTTTGCCAAAATCATTTTCAGACTCAGGATTGTTTTCGTCAGAAATAAGATATTTTTTTAGTATCTGCCAATTAAAAATATAAATTCCCATAGATGCAAGGTTGCTTTTTGGCTCTTTTGGTTTTTCTTCAAACTCAACAATTCTGTTTTCCTCATCCGTACTCATAATTCCAAACCTCGACGCCTCTTCCCAACCAACAGGCATAACGGCAACCGTTGCTGCGGCA
>JAZNSA010000163.1:0-7227 GCA_045590935.1 Clostridia bacterium
CTTCCGCTGCCTTCTCCGCCTTCGGTGCCTGAGCCGCCTTCGGTGCCTGAGCCACCTTCGTTATCCGAGCCGCCTTCTCCGCCTATATCGCCACCGTCTTCAATTCCTGTATCAGGATTAGTGTCGCCGCTGCCTGAGCCACTTCCGCTGCCTGAGCCGCTTCCGCTACCTGAGCCGCTTCCGTCATTAATTACAACCTTAGTATCATCTTTATCATTTACTATATCACCACTGACAGTTGTCTTTTTCAAAACAACTCCGCCAACCTTAATATTATCGCCCAAAATAATATTACCCTCTACCTTTGCATTTTCAATGGTTACATCATTTGCACGAATTAAAATATTTCCGCTCTTGATATCGTCTGCATCATATTTACCAGGCTCTGTTATATACTGCTTTACAAGATTGTCCATCAAAACGGCAAACTCAGCTCTTGTTATATTGTTTAGCGGATTAAGATATCCGTCAGAGCCCTTCGCATAACCGCCCTCAACAACTGCCGCAACATAACCCTTTGCCCAGTTTGCAATTTTGTCTGCATCCTTAAACACTTCCAAAGCCTCTGCATCACCCTCACCAAGCTCAAATGCACGGGATATAACAGTAAAAGCTTCTTGCCTTGTTATGTAGTTATTAGGATTAAGATTTACACCATCACCTTTAAAAATACCCTTTGCAACAGCCGCCGCAAGAAAGCTATAATACCACTCGCCCTGCTTAACATCTGCAAACTCAGAAATATCATCTTCCTTTGTTGAGTTAAACGCACGAACCATAATAGTTGCCATTTGCGCACGAGTCAAATTATCAGAAGGTCTGATTGTATTATCCTCATATCCTGTTAAAAGGCCATTTTCAACAGCCTTATTCAAAGCCGCCGTTGACCAGTTATCAGGCATATCCGTAAATGTTGCCGCAGATATTCCAATCGACGTGCAAAGAAAAATTACCGTTAATGCAATACTAATTATTTTTTTCATTTCTAAAATACCTCCGTATTTAATTTTTTGGCTTTAATATCAGCAAAAAAGCCGAAGTTAAACCACCTATATATTATTGTATACTCTTTTTTGGAAAAAGTCAAATACTTTTTATTATTTTTACATAGAATTTATAATATGTTTTTTGGTTAATTTGTATAAATTTTGAATTATTATATCAAAATACGGAAAAAAACAGTTTTTTTAACATTTTTGATGGGTTTTTATATTTTTTCCTTTGTTTCCAAAATGTAATATTAAAGGAAACAAATTGAAATTGACGTATTGGTATAAAAATGATATAGTAGATATGTATTAGTATGCTTATTTTCAGTTTGTAAAATTAAGAATACGGACTATTTATTTAACAAGGGGGTTATAAAATGAAAAAAATGTTAAAAAGGGCACTGGCGGTTTTTGTATCAATGGTAATATTTCTTGTTGCCGCAATAGCGCCCGTTTCAGCAAAAAGCTTTAACGATGTAGCAAGTACATATAAATATGCAAACGAAATCTCATCTCTCGTTTCGCTTAAATTGCTTGCAGGATATGAAGACGGAAGCTTTAAGCCTGACGGAACAATTACGAGGGCTGAATTTTCAGCAGTTATCGCTCGTGCGTTGGGAATGGATACGTTTGTTACGCCAACAGACCTTTCAGCAGTTTTTACGGATATGACAAATGCGGACGGAAGCTACCATTGGAGTAGCGGTTTCGTAAGCTTTGCATACAAAAAGGAAATTATAATAGGAATGGGCGACGGTACCTTTTCTCCTGACACACCTGTTACATACGAGCAGGCTATCAAGATGATTGTTTGTACACTAGGATACCAAGACTCTGCCATTGATTACGGCGGATGGCCTGAGGGATACATCCAAAAGGGTGATGAGCTCGGAATTACAAAGGATGCCATTGTTTCTCCTACAAACACTCCTGCATCAAGAGGTATGGTTGCAAAGCTTATCTATAATGCACTTGAGGTTAATATAGCAGAAAAAAACAGCAGCGGCGTTTATGAAGAAACTCCAAAGACTCTGTTAAATGACAAGCTAAAGGTTACTTCCTTTAAGAATATGATGATAACAGAGGTTGACGGCGAAATAACAATAAATTCCTCAACAAAAGGAATAAAAAAAGGCGAAGTTCTTTTAGAATCAAGCTCCAATTCTATAGTTGTTTCGTACGACAGCATTGCAACATCTGCAGAGCTTAAATCAAAGCTTGGTTACTATATTTCAGGATACTATCGTGAAAATGACGAAGAAGAAAATGTATTGGTTTCTATTGATACAAGCTCGGCTAAAAATATCGAATTATCTATAAACTCTGACAATATTGATTCTTACGACAATTTTGAAATTGAGTATTGGCAAAGCAAGACCGATTCCAACACGAAAGAAGCAACCCTCGCAGATGATGTGAAATTCATTTTTAATGGTATGATTTATGATTATTCAAATTCCTCCGATGCCGCTGAAAAGAATTTGTCGAAGTGGCTAAATCCTGAAAGCAGTGATTTTGTATACGGAAAAATACGTCTTTTGGACTCGGACGGAAACTCAAAATACGATGCCATTTTTATGGAGGACTATGACGTATATGTTGTAAAATCTTCCGTAACAACAAACGACTCAATCGCAGCTAACAACTATGTTGTTTACGATTATTATAACACGGCGAAGAAAATTACGCTTGACGTATTAGATGAGTCAACAGATATAACAATCAAAAATGCAAAAACAAATGCAGATGTGAAAATAGAAGCCCTGAAGGCTAAAAATATTCTTTCTGTTGCAAAGAGTATCGACGGCAGTATGTATACATGCTATGTTTCTACGCAGACTGTAAATGGCGAGATAACAAGTATGTCCGAAAGAAACCATATTTATACTATAAATGGCGTCGATTATAAGCTCACAAGCGAATTTGAGGCAATTGTTGAGGCTGATAAGGAAACTCTGGGCCTTGGAACCTCAGGAACATTCTACATAGATGCACATGGCAGAATTGCCGCTGTTAACGCAACCGCTATTCAGGCAGGAGACTACGGTTATATTACAATTGCAGCGCTCACAGGCTCAACTGCCGATGTTGCAACAATTAAGCTTATGCCTTTGACTTCATCTTCCAAGCCTGCAAAGGTAAATCTGGCACCAAAGGTTAAAATCAACGGAAAAACGTGTACAAGTGCCGCAGGCGCTTTAGATGCTTTAAAAGAAGCTGCATCGCTCATAGCCTCAAACAAAGCCGAGGGCGTTAGCGAAAGTCAGTATTCTCAACCTGTTCGTTTTATTAAAAACGGTGCTGGTGAAATAACAAATCTTGTAACAGTATCGGGAATCGACGGCAAAGCAACTATAGGTCCTAATTCCGACAAGAGCAAGCTTCAAATCGGTAAAGAGCGTATTAAGCTTTTGTATAAAGGCTCAGGAAAGTTCTCCGATGAGGTATTTATTAACTCTTCAACTAAAATTGTAATCGTTCCCGACGACAGAAGCGACGATGACGATTATAAGTCATCAAGCGGATATTCGATGTTTAAAACAGCAGACAAATACGATATTGAAGCGTATGATATTGATGACTCGGGTGTTGCAGCTTTGCTCGTTGTATACGGCGCAGATACTTCAAGACCTATAACATCTGATACAAAGCTATGCATAGTAAATGGTATATCAACTGTAAGCAGTAACGTTACAGACGGCATTGCATATAGCATTGAGGTATATGAGGATGGTATATTAAAGAGCTACGAAACAGAAGATACATCCGATAAATATAAGCAAATTTCTATAGGTGATATAGTAAGATTCGGCTTTAATTCGGATGAACAGATTAACGACATAAAAATAGCACTTGATTGCGACAATTTAATTTTCGAAGCGAAGCACGATTCTACAACGTATAATGGGGATTATAAGTTTAAAACAATTTTTGGTACAGTATTATCCAAGAGCGACGAGCTTATTATGATTGTTCCAAATGAGGTTGTTTATAAAGAAGGTAGCGAGGAAACGCCTGACAATGGCGAGGGTGAAGTTCCCGATAACAGCGAAGGTGAAACACCTGATAGCAGCGAAGGTGAAACACCTGATAGCAGCGAAGGTGAAACACCTGATAATGGTGAAGAGGGAACAACAGGCAACGGCGAAGGTGAAACTTTAGGCGGCGAAGAGGAAGCTTTGCAGGGAGAAGAAACCGAAGAAAGCTCTTTGGAAAATGAAATCGAACCTGTAGTTATTGAAGATGGCTTTTCTCTTTCCGAATCAGGAAAAGAGGGCTACTCAAAGCTTTCAACAACAAAGATTTACAGAGTTGTTATTAATGGAGGAGATGTTTCTATAGAGGCGGCTCCTTGGGATTCAATAGTTGCATACAAAGACGTTGAAAACGATACTGCTTCAACAGTATTTGCTCACGCATACAATAATAATCTTAAGCTTGTTGTTGTGTACATCTCTTCAAAATAAAAAATTCACCAAACGGGCTATAGCAAAATATGTAGGATGATAGTTATGGAAAAAAATTGATTTATATATGAATCCATTGTCGGATATAAAATCGTATTATGAAATGGTAGACCTTGCCGCCAAAAACGGATTAGACTTTGAAACCCTGAATATGTTTGAGCTTTTGAAGCTGGTTTATATGCTCTGTTCCGCTTTCAATTGTATACACGCGGGTAGTTTTAATATTGGAATGTCCTAAAATGTCGGCAAGGCGGACAATGTCCTTTTGCAAGGAATAAAAGGTGCAGGCGAAAAGGTGGCGAAAATTATGTGGGAACACCTTGCTTTTTGAAACGCCTGCCTCCTTGCAGAGGTCTTTTAACATCTTCCATACATTTGAACGATTGAGTGGCTTTCCGTTTCGGGAAACGAATACGGAGCCACTTTTTATTTTGTTCCTTTTTATATAATCCGCAAGCATTTTGCATAGCTTTTTCTTCGTTTATAAGATAGCTTTCAAAGCTAACGATTTGAGTTTTATTTATTTTTTTGGTTTATCATATTTTATCCCGAAATTAATGCATTATGCAAGTGCTTAATTATGCGATTATGTTGAGCGAAAAGAAAACATTTAAAAAATATTTAAACAATGAGCCTAAAAAGGTTGCAAAGTTAAAATATTTGATGTATAATAACCGTAGTTTATATATTTAAAGGCAAAATTAATGGGGGGGAATCAGTATGAAGGAATTTTACGAAATAAGCGTTGCGGGGCTTAAGAGAAATTTGCCACTTTGCAAGATTAACGATAGCTTATATATCGGAGCGTTTATTATGTTTGGCGATGTTGAGCTTACGGAGGCTTGCGCAAGGTTGCTTTTGAGCAAAGCACCTGAGTTTGATATAATGATTACTGCGGAGTCAAAGGGAATTCCACTTGTTTACGAAATGGCAAGGCAAGCGGGCAGAAATAATTATGTTGTTGCAAGAAAGGGCGCAAAGCTTTATATGAAAAATGTTGTTTACACTGAGGTTGACTCAATAACAACGGACCATAGGCAGGTTTTGTGTGTCGGGCAGGATGAAATTGATATGCTTAAGGGCAAGAAGGTTTTGATTGTTGACGACGTTATAAGTACGGGCGAATCTCTTGCGGCGCTTGAAAAGCTTGTTCGTCAGGTTGGAGGAAATATTGTTGGAAAAATGGCAGTTCTTGCCGAGGGCGATGCAATAGAAAGAGAAGATATAAAAGTTTTGGCACCTTTGCCGCTTTTTGATGCGGAAGGGGAGCCAATTAAATAAAGGGGATAAAAGAGATAAATTAATTTAGAGACCAGGCATAGCGTGGATACTAAGTGAATATATTTAATTGTAGTGTCTATGTTTTTGAAAGGTATTTAGTGATATGTTTTTTAGAAGATTGTTTTCAAGGAGCGGGGAGTTTGAAGCGTATGAAATGTTTTCGGAGAGCCACGTATTTTTGATAGCTGCTTGCTTTTGTTTTATTTTATGGGCTGTTCATAAGTCGGCAGATATGAGTGCGAAGGAAATTTTGAAAACTGTACGCAAATGCTCGGTAGCTCTTTGGGGATTGGAAATAACAAAAATTATATTTAATTTGTGCATAGGAAACGGAAGTAATTTTAATAGCTACATACCGTTGTATTTCTGCTCTATAACCTTGTATTGTAGTATTGTATCTGGCTATGGAAAGGGCAGAAGCAAAAGAGTTTCGGATGTGTTTTTGGTTGTTGGGGGAATAGTCGGAGGAGTTGCATATATTATTTCACCATGCACAACTGCGGGCATTTACCCTGTTTTTCACTTTATAACAATTCAAAGCTATTTTCTTCATTCGATAATGATTTATTTGGGAATTTTATTTGTATCGAGTGGGTATGTGTTGTTAAAATTGAAGGATGTTGTCGGATATTCAATGCTTGTTGTTGCGTTTAGTGCGGTTGCGTATGTTGTGAATTATTTTTTGGGAACAAATTTGATGTTTGTATCTGAAACGTTTGAGGGCACTGCAATTGATATAGTATATAAGTTTAATCCGACCTTGTTTCCGTTGTCGGTAACGTTTTTACAGGCTGTGCCGCCGTTTTTTGTTGTGTTCTGGCTAACGAAGGCAAGGCAGTATATGTTAAATAGAAAAAAGCAATTTGTAATTCATAATTAAAATAAAATCCACCGTTTTTTGCAAACAGTGGATTTTATTTTATATGTTATATGTTTGTAAAAGAATTTAAAATCTTTGCCTTTTTTGTTTTGCAAGGTCTGCGCATTTTGCCGCAGTCCGCCTATTTAAAATTTTGTACAGATTTCCTCATAACGCTTATTAGCTTCTTCCCACTTTTCAACATCCTTAGGATTATAAACCTTTGGCTCAAAAGAATCCGTAACAATTTTTCTTGCTTCTTGCAAATCTGCTACTGCGCCAAGAGCATAGAACTGCAAAAGTGCGTTGCCTGTGCTTGTTGCTTCAACGGGACCTGCAACAACCCTCATATTAGTTGCGTTTGCAACGAACTGACACAAGATGTCGTTTTTGATTCCGCCGCCAACCATATTGATTGTATCGGGCTTTTCGGGAAGCATTTCACACATCTGCCTAACCGAACGAGCGCACTCAAGCGCCAAGCTTTCCATAATACAACGAGTAATTTCGCCGCAACCCTCGGGAACAGGCTGACCTGTCATTTTTGCAAAATCCTGAATTCTCTTAGGCATATTTCCCGGAGGCGAGAACTTTTCATAATTAGGATTAATAAAGCACTTCATTGATGGTG
>JAZNSA010000164.1:0-7966 GCA_045590935.1 Clostridia bacterium
ATTTTACATATTTCAAACCCATATCCCCCCAAAGCCTTCCCCTTGAGGGGAAGCCAAACCCCGCACCCCCCCTTGTCTAAAAAAAAAGGCCGGGGGATAATTGCGTAGCAATTCAGGGGGGATTTTCCACCTATTTCACTATTACTTATTACCTATTACTTTATTTAAAGATTGCGGGCGGTTAATAACCGCCCCTACCGATGCCCGTTAGAAATCGCCCATGAAAAAAGAAGCCCCATATCAAAATAGAATACTTCTTTTAAAAAGTTCATTAAATATAAAAATCCATAACCATCATAACGCAAAATCCGATAAGAAGAGAATACGTTGCCCCTCTTTCGCATCCATGCGCATGAGTTTCGGGAATCATTTCATCGCTTATGACATAGAGCATCGTTCCCCCTGCAAACGCAAGTGCAAACGGCAACACCGCTCCCGACATAGCCGCCGCAAAATACCCTATCACAGTTCCCAAAACCTCAACAACTCCCGTTACGGATGCCGCAAGGAAGGTTTTCCTTTTGCTTATTCCCGCCGCAAGCATCGGCGCAACAATAACCATACCCTCGGGGATATTCTGAAGTGCAATACCTCCAGCAACGGTAAGCGCCTCGGCAATATTCCCCGCCGCAAAGCCAACGCCAGCCGCAATTCCCTCAGGCAAATTATGAATACCAATTGCTACAACAAAAAGCAAAACCTTGCTAACCTTTTCCGTCGCCTTAGGATGACCCTCAATATCCGCTCCAAACAGCTTGTGCAAATGAGGCGTAAGCCTGTCAATCCAATTTAAGCAAAGCGCACCTGAAAAAATTCCTATGATTACCAACGCAACAGAGCCGCTTTCCATCGACGGCAAAATCAATCCCAAAATTGCCGCCGCAAGCATTATCCCCGCCGCAAAGCCAAGCACAATATCGCTAAACCTATGCGAAATATTTTTAAATAAAAATCCAAAAATAACGCCAACTATAGTCGCCCCGCCAACGCCAAGAGCCGTAAGAAAAACAGCTTCCATTTTTTCAATCTCCCATATATTATAATACTAAGGATGGTGCTGTATAGATGCGGGCTTTAAGCTCATTGTTTAACATATATAAGCCCTTTGCATCCGTTCCGAACAAATTCATCTTTGTTATAAGGTCAGATGCGCTCTTCTCTTCCTCGCCCTGCTCCTTAACAAACCAGTCTAAAAGCTGCATTGTTCTGAAATCGTGCGCCTCGTAAGCCGCCGCATAAATAGTGTCAATCAAAGACGTAACAAGCTTCTCATGCTTCAAGCCCGCCTCAAGAGGTGCCATATTGTCCTCTAAAACGCAGTCAGGCTTTTTAATAGCCTCAAATGTTACCTTAACATCGTTATTTAACAAATACTGATAGAAAAGCATTGCGTGGTCTCTCTCCTCCTGAGCCTGAACACGATACCAATTTTCAAAACCGTCTAAGCCTACTGCGGCATAGTAGTTTGAAAACTCCAGATAGAGATACGCCGAATAAAATTCAGCATTAATTTGCTCATTAATAAGCTTTTGTACTTTTTCGTTCATTTTTTTCTGCCTCCGTTTTTTTTATTCTATTCTATAACACAATCCGACTCCGTCGCCGATTGAAAGAATACTTGTTTTAAAGTATGGTGCTTTGCAAATTTTTTCGATATACGCTTGCAAGCGCTTAACAATAGTTATCTTTCGCCTTATAAGAAGGTCTCTGTTTGCAACCATTCCCCCATACAAAATATTGTCGCTTACCAAAATTCCGCCAACTCTTAAAAGCCTTAAGCAATGCGGCAGAAAATGAATATAATGCGCCTTAGCCGCATCCATAAAAATCATATCGTATTCCCCGTCGAGTGCCTCAAGCAGCACCTCTGCATCAGCCTCTAAAACGTCAATCCTATCCTCAAAGCCTGCCCTTTTAAAGTTTTCCCTTGCAAGCCTCGCCATTTTCTCATCTCTTTCAACAGTTGTTATATGCGCATCGCTATCTAAATTGCTCGCCATAAGTATTGCACTGTAGCCAATTGCACACCCAACCTCCAAAACCTTTTTTGGCTTATGAATTTTGCATATCACTTCTAAAAAAGAGCTTACCTCTTTTTGAATTATAGGAACCTCGTTTGCCTTAGCATACGCCTCAAGCTCACCTAATATTCCATCATTCTTTTTTAATGATGAGCGAATAAAATCTATTATATAATCATGCGTTATATTTTGTTCGTCAGGCATCAGTTTTGCTCCTTTTGAATTTTTTTCCTTATTTTTTCGTGTTCCTCAAATGTGTCAGAAAAATACATATTTCCCTCTTCATCCGATTGGAAATAATAATATGTGCAATCGGCAGGATAAAGCGCAGCATAAATCGCATCCCTGCCGGGGCTGCAAATTGGACCCGGCGTTAAACCTTTGTACATATATGTATTATAGGGCGAATCAATCAGAACATCCTCCTCCGACAACACACTTTTCTTTTCTCCTAAAACATATAAAACAGAGGCGCACGATTGCAGCCTGTCATTCGCTTTAAGTCTTTTATGAAAAACAGACGATACCTTTTGCATATCATCAATATTTGAGGCTTCCGCCTGTATTACAGAGGCTAGTATCACAACCTCGTCAACGCTCATTTCAAGTTCCTTCGCACGCTTTTTATATTCCTCTAAAAAAACCTTGTCAAACTGCGAAAGAAGCTTTTCGAGCATTTCTTCACTAGTCTGCTTTTCTGAAAAAATATATGTATCGGGATACAAATACCCCTCAAGATAATTTTCTCTTTTTATATCCTTCAAAAACCAATAATCAAGCTTTTCCTTTGGCACGCTTTTAAGCTCATCCTTAGAAACAAATCCGCTTTCGGAAATTGCATCAAAAATTTCCTCCGCCGCTTTTCCTTCGATTATCGTGATACTCATTTCGCTAAGCTTTTCTCTCAGTACCCTAAGAACATAGGTATATTTTGAATTTGGCTCAATTTTATACCTTCCTACGCCAAACCCATCGTCTAAATTTTTAATTTTTGCAACGGCTTCAAACGCAAGCCTGTGCTTGATTACTCCGTTTTCCTTTAAAAGCTTTGATATATCAGTCAGGCTCTCTTTGCCCGACAAAGTTATATATATGCTTTCGGAAAGCTGCAGTTTTGTCATATCCTTGTATACACTACCTAAAAACCATCCACCAAAAACAATCAAAACTAATCCGCAAATCAAAGCAATGCGCATCGCTATTTTGTTTTTCTGACGCTTATTGTGTACGGCTTTTAACTTGTCTATATCCGTTGGTATTTTTTCCTCCACAACACGCACTCTCCTCTCTGCATTTTTTCTACATTTCCCGTCTGCCTTCCATCGCTCTCAAAAGCGTTACCTCGTCGGCATACTCAATATCCCCGCCAACGGGAACTCCGTTTGCAATTCTTGTAACCTTAACGCCCAACGGCTTTAAAAGCTTTGCAACATACATCGCCGTAGCTTCGCCCGCAATATTCGGATTAGTTGCCATAATAACCTCCGAAATTTCTTCGTCATATACTCTTTGCAAAAGCTCCTTTATGCGTATATCCTCCGCACCTATTCCATCCATCGGCGAAATAGCACCATGCAAAACATGATACATTCCTTGGTACTCATGCATATTTTCGATAACTGCAACATCCTTTGGCGATTCAACAACGCATATTGTTGTCTTATCCCTCTTATTATCGCAGCATATCGCACACGGCGACAAATCAGTTAAATTCTGGCATTTTTCGCAAAACAATATGCTTCTCTTCGCCTCCAATATTGCCTCCGAAATCCCGTTTGCGTATTCATCCGACTGCGAAATAATATGAAAAGCGAGCCTCTCGGCTGTTTTATGCCCAATGCCTGGAAGCTTTCTGAATTGTTCAATTAATTTTTCAATTGGAACTGCGTGCATAATTAAAACAACCCCGGAATATTCATTCCGCCTGTAACCTTGCTCATTGCCTGAGACAGCATCTCCTCTGCCTGTCTCATAGCTTCATTGGTTGCCGCCATAATCAAATCCTCTAATGTTTCAACGTCGTCAGGGTCAACAGCCTCAGGTGAAATTTTTATTTCTGTTATCTGCTTTTTGCCCGAAACAGTAACGCTTATTGCTCCGCCTCCCGCAGTTGCAGTAACAGTTTTCTCCTCAGCTTCCTCCTGAATTTTCATCATCTGCTCCTGCATTTTCTGAGCCTGCTTTATCATATTGTTCATATTTGCTCCGCCCATAGGTATACCGCCTCTAAATTTTGCCATTTTATATTCCTCCTAAAATTTGATTTTTTCTATTTTTATTATTTTATTTTTTATAAAAACTCAACAGTTTCTCCCGCAATCGACACAAGCTCATCAAGCGGGTCATCTGACCCCTCATTTTCGCCCTCCGAATTGGCGCTTACCTCTTGCGGCTTGGCATAAACCTCATCTTCTTCAAACTCATATTCCTCGCCATTCTCAGGATTTTCCATGCCGCTTTCATCCTTCGGCTTTTCGGGGTTTATTATCTTAGAAAAATCTCTGATATTTGCATCGGGGGCATCGTTTTCTTCAAAATCGTCTATCTTATCATTTTTCACTTCTTCAATAACTTTTTCTTCAGTATTTTCTTCATTCGATGCGAAATTATCTTTATTTTCTTCTTTGGCTTCTTCTGCGAGTGCTTTCTCTGCCCGCTTGCGTAATATTTCTACATTTGAAGCAGCTTCAACCTCCGCTATCATATCAAATTCGCTCTGCTTAACATATTGAATTTTTAAAACCTCTCCGAAAACAGTCTTAACCGCATCGTCGAACTTTTCTTGCATACATTGTATTATTGCCTTTGTGTACCCATCCTTAACAAAATAGATACTCCTATCGGCAACCTTTGCCTTTTTGCAAACAAGTGCACCGTGAAGCGGTGGGCTTGTTTTTTTCATAAGCGCCAAAACGTCTGCCCAGCTTCCGAAAAGTGGCTTACCCGCCTCTTTTTTCTCACTCGTCTTTATATCTTCTTTTTCTTCCTCTTTTACCTTTTCCTCTGCTTTTTCCGCCTGCTCTACTGCTCTTTCTTCGTTTTCAACAGCCACAACCGAAGCGAAAGGCGTTTTTTTATTCTCATCTATATCCCAAGGCGGAAGCTCGATTTCCTCTTTAACATTTTCAACAGGCTTTTCAATTGGCTTTTCTTGCGTTTTTTCCGCAGTCCTTTCCAAAACCTCTGCAGAAACCTCTTTAACCTCATTGTAAGCCACTTTGGCGAAATTTCCCGAATTAATCATATTTTCAAGGCGTGCCATTCTTTGAAGCAAAGCTTCGTTTGACGTATCTAAATTTCTGTTACAAAGCTTAACAAATGCAAGCTCATATATTACCCTGAACGATTTTGCATATTTTGCCTTAGCCTGAGCCTCACAAAGCACGTTTAAAACATAACTAACCGTTTCCATATCAAAATGGACACACTGCTTTTTTATCACCATTGTTGTTTCCTCTCCATAAGAGAAAAGCTCGCTCTTATTTTCCGAAGAAACCTTCAAAACCAATATATCTCTGAAGCGTTTTATAAGCATTTCAATAAAATTATTCAAATCCCTTCCGCTTCTTACAACATTGTCGATACACATAAGCGCCTTTGTACTGTCGTGTTCCGCAATAGCTAAAACAATATCATTTAAAGCATCGTTTGATGCAATTCCCAAAACCTCGTTTGCCCCCTCAAGCGTTATCCCATCAGGCAATGCGCAAACGCATTGGTCCAATATGCTTAAAGCATCTCGAAGCGCTCCGTCGGCAAGATGCGCAATCAACTCAAGCGCATTAACATCCGCTTTAATTTTCTCAGCAGTACAAATTTCACGAAGCCTTATAACTATATCCTTTGCTAAAATGCGTTTAAAATCAAACCTCTGACACCTCGACGTAATCGTTGCGGGCAGCTCGTGCGCCTCAGTCGTTGCCAAAATAAAAACAACGTGCGGCGGAGGCTCTTCAAGCGTTTTCAAAAGAGCATTAAACGCCCCGTCCGAAAGCATATGAACCTCGTCTATAATATATATTTTGTACTTTGCGGCAACTGCCGAATACATAACCTCATCACGAATCTGACGAATATTATCAACGCCATTGTTAGAAGCCGCATCTATTTCCGTTATATCAATAATTCCGCCGTTTAACTCGCCCTTGCAAATCTCACATTCGTTACAAGGATTTCCGTTGATTGGATTTAAACAGTTTATTGCCCTCGCAAAAATTTTTGCAAGAGAAGTCTTACCTGTTCCCCTCGTTCCGCAAAAAAGATACGCATGAGCAGTCTTTTTAGAATTTATTTCGTTTTTTAATGTTCTGACAACGTGCCCCTGACCAACAACCTCGTCAAATGTTTTCGGGCGCCATTTTCTGTATAAAGCCTGATATGCCATATCTTTCACCTTCTTCAAACAATAATTTTATAAAACACATAGATATATAAATATATTAAAAATGTCGCACACCTCTGCTTCGAAGCTGACTTCCTATGGCGGAAAATCTGTAGCCGGCTCAGCCCTGGCACCCCTGTAACACACTGCGGACACCGCTTATTGCTGCTCGGTTCCCCGCCTGACAAGGTTCACGGGCCGCAGTCGCACAGGACCAAAGCCTCAACGCCTTTATACAAATACCGTCCATACAAAACAGCCCCTCAGCAGAGTAGTTGCCCTTGCTATAGCGGATTGCAAGTTCAGGGCACCGCTACCGCCCCAGCTAGTACGACTATATTATTATACACCATTTTCAAAAATAAAGCAAGCTTTTTTTATTTTTATGAAAATATTTTTGTAAAACTTTTGATTTTCACATCAAAGGTAATATTTAAAACAGACTTAATCAATATAAAAGCAATCAAGTTACCCACATTTAAGCTTATCCTTTCCAAAGAAATTATCGAATATGTAAAAAAATGTAAAATAATGTTAAAAATGTATTGACTTATATTAGGTGTCGTGTTATAATGAGTTCAAGTTTCACTTGAACTCAACTAAGTTTGCCCTTGCGGGCAAGTGAAGTTATCTTCGATAGTGAAGTTTACTTCGTAAGTGAAGTTTCGCCTTTCGGCGAAGCGGCAAACTTAACTTCACTTTTGCGATAGCAAAAACTTCACTGTATATGCAACTTCACTTTGAACTTCAGTTCAAAACTTCACCAAACACATAAGGAGAACCATTTTATGAAAGGCTCAGAACTTCGTACAAGAGCAAAAGAACTTGCACTTAAAATTATATCAGTTTGTGATGCTATTGATTCGAAGAAGGGCAGAGGTGTTTTGATAAATCAAATTATTCGAAGTTCAACATCGATCGGTGCTAATATACACGAAGCAAATTATGCTGCAAGCAAAGCTGATTTTATAAACAAGTTTCATATTGCTTTGAAAGAATGTGTAGAAACAGAGTATTGGATTGAAATGCTTGTTGGTTCAAACTGCATAACAGAAACAGTTTCAAAGGAACTATTGAATGAATGTGGTGTTATCAGGCGGATGCTTGTTAAGTCAGTTAATACTGCAAAAGAAAATCAAATCAAAGGTGATCAAAAATGATTGATTTTAAAAATGCAACTTTTTTCAAGTTAAAAAAGGTTGAGAATGAAAAGGCAGAGCCGTTAGTTGGACCATTGCTGGTTTCGGATGAAAGTATTATTTCTACATATAAAGGTCTGCGTGATCAGGTTGTCTTTACGAACAAAAGAATAATCTCCGTTAATGTTCAGGGGATAACAGGTACAAAACAAGATTATACATCTTTGCCATATTCAAAAATTCAAGTTTATTCGGTTGAAACGGCAGGAATGAGTGAAATGTGGGGGCTGAACAAACTAACAGCAGATTGTGAATTGGAATTATATTTTTCGGGTATAGGGAAAGTAAAGTTTGAATTTAAAGGTGAATCTGACATAAAAGAAATTTGTAAAATGATTTCTGAGTATGTGCTAAGATAAAACAGT
>JAZNSA010000165.1:0-1724 GCA_045590935.1 Clostridia bacterium
CTGCTGATGCAATGCTTAAGGCTGGAAAGGTTACTTTGATTGGAAGAGAGAAAATGGGTAGGGGAGTTGTAAGTGTTATGGTTGGTGGCGATGTTGGAGCTCTTAAGGCTGCTGTTGAAGCTGGTACTTCATCTGCTGCAAAGCTTGGCGAATTGGTTGCTGTACACGTAATTCCAAGACCTCACGGCGACGTTGAAAAGATTTTGCCTTCTTTATAATTTAAAAAAGTGTGTCTGAATAAATGAGGCGAGCATTGACTTTTGTTTTGTGCTTGCCTCATAGCAGACAATATTTCAAGGCAGAAAGGTGAAGCTGTTATGTTGGTTGGAAAAGTTGTTGGAAGCGTTGTTGCAACGCGAAAAAACGAAAATCTTATAGGCAGCAAGTTTTTGATTGTTCAGCCTTGTGATGGAATGGGCGATGAGAAAATTGTTGCTATTGATAATGTTGGTGCGGGAATAGGAGAAATAGTTCTTATTGCTACGGGAAGTGCCGCAAGAATTGGTTGCGGTCAGGAAAAGGCACCTATTGATGCTGCTATTGTCGGCATTGTTGATGATTGGATTAATCTTTGAAAAATGGGGAATGATTGATGGAGCTTAATAACCTGAAAAGTGTTTTAAGAGAGAGCGGCGTTGTTGGTGATGGTGGCGCAGGCTTTCCAAGCTATGCTAAGCTTGATAGCAATGCACAAACAATTTTGCTCAATTGCGCAGAATGTGAGCCACTTTTAAAATTGCATAGACAGGTTTTAGAAAAGTATTCGTATGAGATAATGACTGCTCTTAGTGAGGTTGCTGAGGCTGTTGGCGCAAATGAAATTAAAATTTGCATCAAGGGTTCATACAAGGGTGCTATTGAGGCTATAAATGCGTATATAGATTCTTTTAAGAATATTGAAATTTGCATTTTAGATGAGATATATCCTGCGGGCGACGAAGTTATTATGATATATGAAGCAACGGGAAAGAGAGTTCCGCCGGGAGGTATTCCCATAAACATCGGATGTATCGTATATAATGTTGAAACTATGTTGAATACGTATTATGCGATAGCGAAAGGCAAAGGCGTTACACATAAGTATGTAACTGTTGCGGGAGAGGTTAAAAAGCCTCAGACATTGCTTGCGCCGATAGGCATGACATATAAAGAGCTTATTGATATATGTGGTGGCGAAACGGTTAGTGAGCCTGTTTTGGTTGCAGGAGGCCCGATGACGGGAAAAATTGTAGCCAAGACGGATGTTGTAGTAAAAACGAGTAATGCGGTGCTTGTTATGCCCAAAGAGCAT
Source organism: Clostridia bacterium (assembly GCA_045590935.1). Lineage (GTDB taxonomy): Bacteria > Bacillota > Clostridia > UBA1381 > UMGS1253 > CAKSHP01. The sequence continues at coordinate 1,292 of JAZNSA010000165.1, forward strand.
TACATAGTAAATAAAAGGCAAATAAAGGCTTCTATCGGAATGAAAAGAGCAATGAGCAGTTGTTGTCAGTGCAGAATGTGCACAGATTTGTGTCCGAGAAATGCATTGGGATATCCGATTGACCCAAGCGAGTTTATGAAAGCGGCTTCGTCGGGAACAGTTAGAGATATTAATCCGATGCTTGATACGTTTTTCTGTTCGCAATGCGGTTTGTGTGAGATGTTTGCGTGTAATCAGGGGCTTTCGCCTAAGACGCTTATAGACGTTTATCGCACAGATTTAAGAAACAAGGGCGTTAAACCGCCGAAGCGTGAGCTTTCGGAGGTTAAGAAGGACTTTGAATTCAGAAGAGTGAGTATGAAAAGGCTTATGGCAAGACTCAATCTTTCAAAATACAATGTACCTGCGCCAATTTTAGAGGAAGAAATTAAAC
>JAZNSA010000166.1:0-9871 GCA_045590935.1 Clostridia bacterium
ATTTTTTCTAAATTAAAAATTGATTTGGCTTGCTTTAAGCTATTGTAAAGCATAACCTCTAAAGAAGAAAATTCTTCGTACAATACAGGTTTTACACCCCAACTCAAATTAAGCTTTCGCACGCTGGACCTATTGTACAGATTATTTTTGTTTTTCGCATAGTATACTCCTTTCGCTATTGATTAATTACATTTAAAATCCCATAATAAATATTTACACAAAACCGGTTAAAATTCAGTTAAGAAAGTAAAAAAGAAAAATGATAAAAAAAAGAAGTATTTTGTATTGACCTTTGAGTTTTTTTGTGGTAAAATGTACAAGTTGGTAGCTGTAAGTGAAAAATATGACATGCTATCTAAAATAAAATTATTGTGCACGAGCGGAATGTGCAAAAGGAGGGGATTTTATGGCAAGTGCAAATATTCAATACCTTGTAGCAATGGTGATATATATGCTTGCAGTTGTTGTAATTGGAATTTATTTTTCCAAAAGAGCTAACAAGAATGCGGAAACGTATTTTTTGGGAGGAAGAACGTTAGGACCTTGGGTTGCGGCTTTTAGTGCGGAGGCTTCTGATATGTCAGGATGGCTTTTGATGGGCTTGCCGGGACTTGCATATTGGACAGGTCTTGCAGGAGCAGGTTGGACTGCGATTGGTTTGTTTGTTGGTACATATTTTAACTGGTTGATTGTTTCAAAAAGGCTTCATAAGTATAGCGTTAAGATTGATGCCATTACGATTCCAGGATTTTTCTCGAAGCGTTTTCGTGAGAAAAATAAGATTATACTTATAATTGCATCGTTGTTTATAATTATTTTCTTTACTGTTTATGCAGGACAGTGCCTTGCTTCTTGCGGAAAGTTGTTTGTTAATCTTTTTGGATTTGGTTATCATGAGATGATGATTGCGGCTGCTATTTTCGTTTTGATATATACTTTTTTGGGCGGATTCTTGGCAGAGAGTGCATCAGATTTTATGCAGGCGGTTGTAATGGTTATTGCACTTGTTACGATATTGGTATTAGCTGTAGTTAATGCAGGCGGAATGGGCGAAGTAATAGCTAATGCAAAAAGCTATGACGGATTTTTATCATTATTTTCTACTGCAACACCGTCTTCTGAGGTAGCTAATGAATTTGGAAGCGCAGAACCGTACACGTTCTTATCAATATGCTCTTGTCTTGCTTGGGGCTTAGGTTATTTTGGAATGCCTCAGGTATTGTTGAGATTTATGGGAATCAGAAGCACAAAGGAGCTTACTCGTTCGCGTAGAGTTGCTTGTATATGGCTATTTATTGCAATGGCTGCAGCGGTGTTCATTGGTATTGTAGGAAGAAGCGTTAAAGGACTTGAATATCTTACAAATGCAGAGGCAGAAAACATCTTTATTGATACGGCAACGGCGTTCTTGCCACCTATACTTGCGGGCTTTGCTTGCGCAGGAATATTGGCAGCTTCAATCAGTTCTTCGGATTCGTATTTGCTTATTTCAACATCTGCACTTGCTGAGAATATATACCATGGCATATTCAAAAAGAATGCAAGTAACAGGGAAATTATGTGGGTAACACGTATATCAATGTCAGTTATTACAATAATTGCGATGATTATTGCGTGGGATTCAAACAGTACTATATTTGGAATTACATCTTTTGCATGGGCAGGATTTGGAGCAACGTTTGGACCTCTTATGTTGTTCTCTCTATTCTGGAAAAAGACATCTTACGCAGGTGCGATTGCGGGTATGCTTTCAGGCGGCGTAATGGTATTTTTCTGGGAGCTTGTAATTAATCCTTTAGGTGGTATATGGGAGGTTTACAGCTTGCTTCCGGCGTTTATCCTTTCGTCGATAGTTATATTTGTTGTTTCTCTTTGCGGCAAAAAGCCATCGGATGAGATTGTTAATGATTTTGATGTAATGCTTAATGCATAATTGTTAAATAAAAAAATCGCATGAATTTATGACAGAACGTAAATTCATGCGATTTTTATTATGAAAAAAATTAAGAAAATAGGGCGAGAGGGTTTGACAAATTAGCGTAAAAATGGTATAATATATTAGTTTTGAATAATGGGAGATATCCTTGAAGTAAGAGAAAAATAAATTTTGGCAAACTAAAAGTGAGTGGAGAAATTAATTATGGATTTTTCGGCGATGAAAGAATTTATCAGCCTCGATTAAGAAACGTTGCGTATACAGGTTTGTTTAGATAAATTTAAAGGTGAAATCAAGGAGAATAAATAAAAATGGGAAATGTTATAGTTAAGGATTTAACTAAGGGAAGCGTTGCGAAATTGTTGCTTAAGTTCGCCATGCCGCTATTTCTTTCTAATGCGCTTCAAGCGATTTATAATATCGTTGATATGATTGTTGTTGGGCAATGCTTAGGCGGAGCGGGAATGTCGGCGGTTTCTATTGGCGGAGATATTTTGCATTTGCTTACGTTTGTTTCTATGGGGTTTTCGTCGGCGGGACAGGTTATAATTGCGCAGTATGTTGGTGCAAGAGATTTTGACAAGGTTAAAAAAACGATTGGTACAATGTTTAGCTTTTTGCTTTTGGCATCTGTTATAATCGCCGTTGTTTGTTTTGGATTAAGGCATCAAATGCTTGGGTGGATTAATACACCTGCGGAGTCATATAAATATACAATGGATTATACACTGACTTGTATATTCGGGCTTGTATTTATATATGGTTATAATATAGTCAGTGCTATTTTAAGAGGAATGGGCGATAGTAAGAGACCGTTTGTATTTATTGCGGTTGCGGCAGTTTTGAATATTGTTTTGGATATTTTGTTTGTTAAGTATCTGAATATGGAGGTTTTTGGAGCGGCGCTTGCAACCGTTATAGGGCAGGGAGTAAGCTTTGTTTTATCACTTATTTATTTGTATTTGAAAAAAGAGAGCTTTTGCTTTGATTTTAAATTAAAGAGCTTTGCTATGGAAAAAGAAGCACTTGTTAAAATTGTTGCACTTGGAGTACCTATGGCAATTCAATCGGCGGCGGTAAGTCTTTCAAAAGTAGTTTTGATGGCATGGATTAATATGTATGGTGTTGTTTATTCTGCACTCGCGGGCATTTTCAATAAGATAAACGTTATGGTTGCTGTTGTTTCAAATTCGTTTACTACTGCAGGAAGTGCAATGGTTGGGCAAAATCTTGGCGCTAAGAAGGATGACAGAGTGCCTGAAATATTAAAGACGGTTTCAATTTGCAGTATGATTATTTCGGTTGTTCTTTCGCTTGTTTTGGCTATTTTCCCGTCAAGTGTATTTTCGGCGTTTACAAGTGATACAAGAGTTTTAGAGGTTGCGGGGATAATAGTTATACCAATCATTTTAAACTTTTTTGGAGCGGCAACAAGAAGCATAAGCTTTTCTATTATAAATGGCTCGGGAAATACGAGATTAAATCTTGCTGTTGCAATTATTGATGGTATCATAGCAAGAATGGGAATTGCCGCATTTTTGGGATTTTTTATGAAGATGGATTGCCTTGGATTTTGGTATGGCGATGCGATTGCGGGATTTGTTCCGTTTATTATTGGTTTGACATTTTACCTTTCGGGAAATTGGCGCACAAGAGGCAAGGTTTGATGAGAAAGCTGAATAAAAAAGGAAAACAGGGTAAATATATAAATTGCATATATTTTTATTCTGTTTGATTAAGCTAATTAGCTATATGCAAGAAATTTTTCAAAAAAAATAAAATTAATTTTAGATATATATTAAAAAATAAAAAAATTACTTGAAAAAAGAATTGAGAGGGTATATACTATACTAGTGAATTTATAAGGAAACATGGGTGATATTAATGAGTAACAGAGTTTATATGGATAACGCAGCAACAACGCCTTTGAAAGAGGATGTTTTAGCTTGTATGATGCCATTTATGACGCAGTATTATGGTAATGCATCGTCGATATATGAAACAGGCAGAGAGGCAAGGGCTGCTATTGATAGTGCACATGAGGAGGTTGCGAAGTGTATCAGAGCTGAAGCGAAGGAAGTATATTTTACGGCTTGTGGCTCGGAGGCAGATAATTGGGCAATCAAGGGTGCGGCATTTGCGAAAAAGGCTAAAGGAAATCATATTATAAGCACGAAAATTGAACATCACGCCGTTTTGCATACTCTTCAATTTCTTGAAAAGCAAGGGTTTGAGGTTACATACCTTCCTGTTGATGAGGATGGCTTGGTAAGTATTTCGGATTTTGAAAATGCTATAAAGGACACAACCATTCTTGCTACAATAATGTTTGCTAACAATGAAATCGGAACAATTCAACCGATAAAAGAGCTTGCGAAGATAGCAAAGGAGCATGGTATTCTTTTTCATACGGATGCTGTTCAGGCTGTTGGACATGTGCCGATTGATGTAGTTGAGCTTGGGGTTGATATGCTTAGCATATCTGCACATAAGATTTACGGGCCAAAGGGCGTTGGTGCACTTTATATAAGAAAAGGCTTGAGAATTGAGAATTTTATGCATGGCGGAGCGCAGGAGAGAGGAAAACGCGCAGGTACGGAAAATGTTTCAGGTGTTGTTGGATTTGCTAAGGCTATGACTCTCGCTTGTGAAAACATAGAAGAAAATATGAAACATCTTTCAAGGATGCGTGATAGGCTTATTTCGGGGATTGAAGCTTCTATCCCATATATAAAGCTTAATGGGCACAGAACAAAAAGGCTTTGTAACAATGTTAATTTTTCTTTTAAGTATATTGAAGGGGAATCGCTTTTATTGATGCTTGATATGAAAGGTATTGCGGCATCAAGCGGAAGTGCTTGTACGTCGGGCTCTTTAGACCCATCACACGTTTTGCTTGCGATTGGACTTCCTCATGAGATTGCACACGGCTCATTAAGATTAAGCATAGGCGATTTTACAACGGAAGAAGATATTGATTATGTTTTAGAGGTGTTACCGAATATTGTGTTAAGGCTGAGAGAGATGTCGCCTTTGTATGAAGAAGTTGAAAGGGGAGTAAAAAATGTATAGTGAAAAGGTTATGGACCATTTTGCGAATCCGAGAAATGTTGGCGAAATTGAAAATGCAAGTGCTGTTGGACAGGTTGGAAATGCAAAGTGCGGAGATATAATGAAAATATATCTTGACATTGAAGATGATATAATTAAAGATGTAAAGTTTAAAACGTTTGGTTGCGGAGCGGCTGTTGCAACAAGCTCTATGGCGACGGAAATGGTTAAGGGGAAAACTGTTAAAGAGGCGTTGACTATTACGAATAAGGCTGTTATGGAGGCGCTTGACGGACTTCCGCCCGCTAAGGTGCATTGCTCTGTTTTGGCAGAGGAGGCAATTCATGCCGCAATTAAGGATTATTATGAGAAAATGGGAATGGACACTTCGGAGCTTGGATTAAAGTGCGACGGATGTTGCGATACTTGCAGTAAGCACGAATAATATAGTTTATATGAAAAACGAGTGGCGCTATGAACTGATTTTAAAAATCAAGTTGATACCGCCACTTTTGTCGTTTATAATTTTATTAAAGTGTTATTTCAGACAATTTTTTTGTTATACGAGATAATGTTTCAAGATAATACACTGAGTCAGCACTTGAAAGCTTGCTAGAATCTATAGAGTAAAGATTTGATAACATATCACTATATTTTGAATAATAAATGAGAAAAAAAGAACTGCAGCAACCTGATTTTTTAAATATCAAGTTACTGCAGCTTATCATATTTTGACTTAAAAATAATTAAATAAGTTTTTGAAGTCTTTTGTTTATTTCGACAAGGAAGGTTTCTGTATCAACAGTTTGCTTATTCTCGAGAGAAGATAGAGCGGCTAAGTCGCCTGTCATAACGCCTTCTTCTATTGTTTTGATTGTTGCCGCTTCAAGCTTGTCAGCAAATTGGCACAAATCATTGTTACCATCAAGTTCGCCTCTTTTTCTTAGTGCGCCTGTCCAAGCATATAGCGTTGCAACGCTGTTTGTTGACGTTTTTTCACCCTTGAGATGCTTATAATAGTGTCTTTGAACTGTTCCGTGTGCCGCTTCGTACTCATAAACGCCGTCTGGAGAAACCAAAACAGATGTCATCATTGCAAGGCTTCCGTATGCAGTTGCAACCATATCGCTCATAACGTCGCCGTCGTAGTTCTTACAAGCCCAGATATATCCGCCGTTTGAACGAATAACTCTCGCAACAGCATCGTCGATAAGAGTATAGAAATATTCTATATTAGCGGCTTTGAATTTCTCTTTATACTCTGCTTCAAATATCTCTGCAAAAATATCTTTGAAGCGATGGTCGTATTTTTTTGAGATAGTATCTTTTGAAGCAAACCAAATATCCTGCTTTGTATCAAGAGCGAAATTGAAGCAGCTTCTTGCAAAGCTTGCTATTGATTTATCAGTATTATGAACACCTTGAATAATTCCGTCGGTGTCTGAGAAATCGTGTATCAACGAGCGTGTTTCATTGCCTTTATCATCTGTGCAAACTAATTCACACTTGCTTCCCTTGCTAACCTGCATTTCTGTATTTTTATAAATATCACCATAGGCATGACGTGCGATTGTTATAGGCTTTGTCCATGTAGGAATATATGGAGTTATTCCTTTTACGATAATAGGCGTTCTGAAAACTGTACCGTCAAGAATTGCACGAATTGTTCCGTTTGGAGATTTCCACATTTCTTTAAGGTTATATTCTGTCATTCTGTCGGCATTGGGAGTTATTGTTGCACACTTTACTGCTACACCGTATTTTTTTGTGGCTTCGGCAGAATCAAAAGTTACCTTGTCGTTTGTAGCGTTTCTGTGCTCAAGACCTAAATCGTAATACTCTGTTTTTAAATCGATATATGGAGTAAGCAAGATATCTTTAATCATTTTCCATATAACTCTTGTCATTTCATCGCCGTCCATTTCAACGAGCGGCGTTGTCATTTTTATTTTTTCAACCATTATTCTTTCCTCCTTAGTTAAGCTTTGACTTTGTATAGCTTAAAAGTCCGCCTGCAAGAATTATCTCTTTCGCTCTTTCGCTAAGCTCGCACTTACAGATTATTTGCTTTCCGTTTGTAAGATTTTTTATAACTAAATCGTTACCTTCAATAATGTTTTTGCGAACATTTTCTAAAACAAGTTCATCCGAAAGAGAAATGTTTTCGTAGTCAGCTTCGTTTGCGAAAGTGAGCGGCAAAATTCCCGCATTAATAAGGTTTGAACGGTGTATCCTTGCAAAGGATTTTACCAAAACAGCTTTAATTCCAAGATACAGAGGGGCAAGGGCAGCATGCTCTCTTGAAGAACCCTGACCGTAGTTTGCACCGCCAACAATTATACTGCTTTCGTATTCCTTGGCACGAGATGGGAAATCTTCGTCGCAAACAGTAAAGCAATAGTTTGATATTGCGGGAATGTTTGAGCGAAGAGGAAGAATTTTTGCACCTGCAGGCATAATGTGGTCTGTTGTTATATTGTCGCCTGTTTTAAGCGAGCATTTGCAAGAAATACTTTCATCAAGCGGCTTTGTTGTTGGGAACGGCTTGATATTAGGACCACGCAAAATTTCAATTGAGCTTGCATCGCTTACACTTGCGGGAGGCTCAATCATATTATCATTAATTTCAAATTCCGAAGGTATTTCAAAAATTGGCATATCGCCAAGTGTTCTCGGGTCTGCAAGCGTTCCTGTTATTGCGCTGAGAGCAGCAACTTCAGGGGAAACCAAATATATCTGACCGTCCTTTGTTCCTGAACGACCCTCAAAGTTTCTGTTAAATGTTCTTAAAGAAATACCTTTTGAGTTAGGCGACTGACCCATTCCGATACAAGGACCGCAAGCACTTTCAAGTATTCTTGCACCCGCATCAATCATTATAGAGAGAGCGCCGTTTTTAGCAAGCATATTTAAAACCTGCTTTGAGCCCGGGGCGATTGCAAGGGAAACATCGGGATGAACTGTTTTTCCCTTAAGAATATGAGCAACCTTCATCATATCCATAAGTGAGCTGTTTGTGCACGAGCCGATACAAACCTGGTCAATCTTCATTGCACCGATTTGGCTGATGCTCTTTATATTGTCAGGTGAATGAGGACAAGCGGCAAGAGGCTCAATATCGGAAAGATTTATTTCAATCGTTTCGTCGTATTCGGCATCGGCATCTGCGCTTAGCGGAGAATATGCATCCTCACGCTTTTGCGCCTTTAAAAATTCCTTTGTCTTTTCATCGGAGGGGAAGATTGATGTTGTTGCGCCAAGCTCGGCACCCATATTTGTTATTGTTGCACGCTCAGGAACGGAAAGACTTTTAACGCCTTCGCCCGTATATTCAATTACTTTTCCAACTCCGCCTTTAACAGAAAGCCTTTTTAAAACTTCCAATATAACATCTTTTGCGGCACACCAAGGATTAAGCTTTCCCGAAAGCTTAACATTAACGATTTTAGGATACGTAATATAGTATGCGCCGCCACCCATTGCAACCGCAACGTCGAGTCCGCCTGCACCGATTGCAATCATTCCTATACCGCCGCCCGTTGGGGTATGACTATCGGAGCCGATAAGAGTTTTTCCGGGAATACCAAAGCGTTCCAAATGCACCTGATGACAAATTCCATTACCGGGGCGGGAAAAATATATTCCATGTTTTTTTGCAATTGAGCCGATGAAACGATGGTCGTCGGCATTTTCAAAGCCTGATTGAAGCGTATTATGGTCGATATATGCAACTGAACGCTCGGTTCTTACTCTATCGATTCCCATAGCTTCAAATTCGAGATAAGCCATTGTTCCTGTTGCATCCTGAGTTAAGGTTTGGTCAATCTTTATTCCAATTTCATTGCCTTTAACAAATTCGCCGTCAACAACATGTGCTTTCAAGATTTTTTCTGTTAGTGTTAAACCCAAAGTTATCATTCCTTTCAAAAAAAGTGTTTTAAAGCAGAAATGCGGGTTAGATGCATCTGCTTACCGCAAACATTATATCACAGCAAAAAAAGTATGTCAATGAATTTAGGCGAGTTTTGTTAGTTTTATTGGTTTTGACGATTATATTAGCAATTTGCGGAAAAATAGTTTCTTATTCCGTTATTTATTGCGTTTGATATTTGGCTTTGGTACTCGTCGCTTTTTAGTTTTTCAAGCTCTGACGGATTTGAGAGAAATCCACATTCAACTATTACAGATGGAACAGGTGAGCTTTTTAAAAGAAAAACAGATTTTTCAGCAGCCATTGCCTGACGTTTATTTGTTGGGTCGATTTTTGCAAGCTCGGATTGGATTTCTTCAGCAAGAAGCTTTGCGTTTTCGTTTGTTTTATCGTAGATAACCTGAGCACCGTAATATTTTTGTTGCTCAAATTTGTTCATATGGATACTGACAAATATATCAGCGTTTGATGAGCTTTTGAGTGATTGACGCTTTCTCATATCAGAACGCTTTTTTTCGGCGATTGATTTTAGATTTTTATCGTGTATGCCGTTTTCTGTTGTGCGAGTCATAATTACGTTATAATCTTCTGAAAGCATGTTTTCAAGCTTTTTTGAAACAGAGAGATTCAAAGTTGCTTCTTTTGTTTTATCCGCTCCAACACATCCGCCATCGGGCTCACCATGACCTGCATCTATGATTATGGTTGGAGACTCATTTTTTTCGGAAGCTAATGCGACTATAAATATTGTACAGAGCAAAAAAGTCAAAAGCACGCCTGTGAGTATAAGGTAAGTTTTTTTTATGACAATAAACATTTTTATTATCCTCCCAATAAATATTTGGTTTAACTATTAATATGTGGAAATAATTTTAAATAGAAGTAGGGGAGGATATGAGGAAAATTTGGCGGGCGGTTGATAATCGTCTAACGGCATCAAAGATTGGAAAAAT
>JAZNSA010000167.1:0-2570 GCA_045590935.1 Clostridia bacterium
AAATCTTCTGTTACAGTACAAAAAAAGAAAGAAACCCTTCTTTCTTTTCGATATAAAATATTAGTTTTAACAATATTACAGCTTTGTATTCTTTAAAAACTCCTTCAATCTCGGCGTTTTTGGATTTGTGAAAATCTCCAATGCATCACCTTGCTCTGCAATAACGCCGTCATCCATAAAAATAACCTTGTCGGATATATTTTTTGCAAAAAGCATTTCGTGCGTAACAATAACCATCGTTATATGCTCGTCAGCAAGCGACTTTATAACCTTTAAAACCTCATTTGTAAGCTCAGGGTCCAACGCTGAAGTCGGCTCATCAAAAAGCATAATTTTAGGCTTAAGCGCTAATGCGCGAACTATTGCAACTCTCTGTTGCTGACCACCCGACAACTCACAAGGATAATTCAAAAGCTTATCCGAAAGCCCCGAGCGTTCCAAAAGTTCTTTTGCTTCTTCATCAATTTTTTTATATATCTCTTTTTTAGCTGATTTAAAATCCGCTCTTTCCTTTGCAAGTAATTTTGGGGCAAGCGTTACATTTTCAAGCACATTGTATTGAGGAAAAAGATTAAACGACTGGAAAACAAAACCGAAATTAAGTTGCATTTGTCTAAGCTCTTTTGCGGGAATTTTCTTAATGCTGCTTGCATTAAAAACTTCATTATCCATAACCGAAACAATTCCCTCATCAGCCGTTTCCAAAAATCCTATACAACGAAGAAGAGTAGTTTTTCCGCTTCCCGACGAGCCAATTATTGATACTACCTCGCCTTCCTCCATTGAAAAATCTATTCCCTTTAAAACATTAACTTTTCCAAAGCTCTTTTTTAAGCCTTTAACTTCTAAAATAGACATACTCTTAACTCCTGAAATAACTCATTTTCTTTTCTATGTAACCAAATAAAAGCGTCAGCAATCCGCAGAAGAGCAAATAGTAAACTCCTGTATAGAACAACGGCCACAAAAGCCCATCCGACTTTATAAATTTCTGCGCATTCCAAATAATTTCATAAACCATAATTATTCTTGCAAGCGACGTATCCTTAACAAGAGTTATTATTTCATTGCTCATAGGCGGTACAATTCTTTTAATAACCTGCAACAAAACAACCCTAAAGAAAACCTGCACCTTAGTCATTCCCAAAACCTGTCCTGCCTCGTACTGTCCCTTTGAAATAGACTCTATTCCTCCTCTGAATATCTCAGAAAAGTAGCACGCATAATTCAAAACAAAAGCAAGCATAAGTGCAAAAAATCTTTCAAAAACCTTCCATGTTGCAAGCCATTCAATAAGAAATCCCGACGCCGCTCCCGTAGTTATCATCTTTGTTGCCCACACGCCTACAAGACCCGGTCCATAATAAATAACGATAAGCTGAAGCATAAGCGGTGTTCCTCTGATAACCCATATAACAGTTTTAACAAGCCACTTTAATATCTTAACTCTGCACCTTGAGCCAAAGCTAAGAACAAGCCCGAGCGGCAGTGCAAATGCTAACGTTAACAAAAATATTTTAAATGTAACAAAAAAGCCCTCAAGTAGCTTTAGCGAAACTTCTAAAAACATAATAACCTCTCATAACCCAAGGAAAGGCAATAGACTATAACGCCTACTGCCTCTGCCTTTTAAAAATTTTTTCTGCTTCTTATTTAATCATTGCGTTTGCCATTGTTATATCAATGATACAAGCATCACTTGAACCGCTTGTAACCTCAAGCAAAGCATCTGTCTGAGCACCAACCTCAACAACATTTTCAAATCCGTTTTCCTCAGCAGCAGTTGCACCCGCAGAACCGGCCTCAACAGCAAATTTCAAGTCCTTCATATCTTCAACAGTTTTGTACTCTTCAAGCTTATCCTTGTTTATAACAACAACCTGAGCATTCTTAACATAAGCCTTTGAACAGCTTGTATTTTTCAAAACTTCCTCAGAAATTGTCATACCATTCCAGATACAGTCAATTGCTTTAGACTCCAAAGCGATAAACTTGCTATCCCATTCAATCTCAACAAACTCAGCAGCAACACCAAGCTTCTCACAAACAATCTCTGCAAACTCAGTATCAAAACCTGTCCATTCACCGTTTTCATCCTTAAAGTTCATTGGCTCATAATCTGTTATACCAATAACAAGCTTTCCATTTGCTTTAACATAATCAACGTCTTTAACTGTTACCTCTCCTGCTTCAGCAGCCTCGCTGTCAGCCAAAGTTAATTCGTACTTTTCAGCAAGCTTAACCAAAGTTTCGTCTGCTTTAAGTTCATCAATAATAGCATTTACTGTTTCAGTAAGGTCTGAACCTTTTCTAAAACCGATACCATACTCTTCGCTCGTAAGCTCCATAGCAACTGCCAAGTCGCTATAGCTTGTTTTTGTTTCGTCAGCTACAGGAGCATTTGTAGGCTTTTGTCCGCAAGCTGCGAAAGAAAATACCATTACCATTGCCAATAAAATTGTTAAAACCTTTTTCATAATAAAAAGTCCCCCTTAAATTTGATGTCTTTATTTTACCACAATACATTAGCGTAGTAAAGTACTAAATCGATTTTTCTTTAAATTTTTTTC
>JAZNSA010000168.1:0-6515 GCA_045590935.1 Clostridia bacterium
TGCTGTTTGGACTTGTCTTCCTAAGACCGCTTGGCCTCCGACTTTTCAGCAAGTGAAATAACCTTTTTGTTTGGCTTTGATTTTCCGTCATAGCGGCAAGGTGTGCCCAAAAGGCAAGCGCTGACAAGTATGTTTTTCTTCTCGTTATTGTTCACAAAATGCCCCCCAAAAAAATTATTTTTTAAAATTCATACCCTGAAACATATTATTGTCTGCAAGGTACTTATCAATACTGCCAAGAACAACGATTTTGTTTTTGCTCCATTCAGGCGCTATTAAAACAGACTTGTCGCCGTCGCCTGTTACTCTTTCGATAACACATTCGGGCGGGAAATATGTGAGCTGAGTGCATACGATTTTTATATATTCATCCATTTGAAGCGGTTTATACCAATCGTCGTTATAAAGCTTTTCGTACGGCGTGCTTTTTAAAATATGGAGAAGAGAGATTTTTATTGCATCGGGATTTAGCCTGCCTATTTCCTTTGCAGTTTTTATCATCATTTCCTCATCCTCACAATATAAACCATCGATTAAATGTATGCAGACGCGTATACCATTTTTCTTAAGCTTTGCATACGCCGCTTCAAAAACATCGTAGGTGTAGCATCTGTTAAATAGTCTTGCGCTTATGTCGTGTATCGTCTGAAGTCCAAGCTCAACGGTAAGATATGTCTTTTTTGAAAGCTCTTTTAAATACTCAATTTTTTTGTCATCCAAGCAATCGGGGCGTGTAGCAATAGATATTCCGCAGACGTTTTCAAATCGCAGTGCCTCTTCAAATTTTTCTTTTAGAACGTTAAGCGGGGCGTGGGTATTTGTATGCGCTTGAAAGTATGCAATCATTTTTTGCTTTGTGCCATATTTTTTCAAAAGACGTTCACTCTCTAAGGAAAGCTGCTCGCTTATCGAAAGCGACGGTGAGTTTGTAAAAGAGCCTGAGCCGTTTAAACAAAAGCTGCATCCGCCATTTGAAAGCGTTCCGTCAAGCGTGGGGCATGAAAAACCCGCATCAATAACGGCTTTCGACACACGAAATGGAAAAATACTTTTGAGATGAAAATTAAGCGTGTGATACCTCTTGTTGTCTAGCGAATATTTAAAAGGATTGTTCATATACTCATCACCATTTCAAATTCGCCCGTAGGCGAAATTTTTTCAAAATCTATTGCGTAAACTGTTTTTTCTCTTCCGTCGTGGTTTTCAAAGGTGTTTTCGCTAAACGATGACTTCCATTTTTTTTAAATCAAACCTTGGCGCCACCCGGTCAAGCTTTATTTCACCATCGGATATTTCGGGAAGAATATCCGATACAAATCTTTCTGTTACTATATATTTGCCGTTTGCTTCAAAGCTATCCTTAAGCAAAACTTCTTTTTTTTGAAAATTTAAAGGAACAAATAGCCTTTGTTACGCTATTTTTGGGATATGCAAGCGTACTGATATTTTATTTCACTTAACGCAAAAGTCGTTTCGGCGGCAAAAAGGTCTATGAAATTGTCGTTGTAATCGTCTTTGGAATTAGCCGTATGACAAGGAAGAGACCAGCAATATTCATTGCATATTGCCCATATTGTATTGCAAAGATTTGAAAAATACTATTTCGCCAATGGCATATTTTTTATACATTTCCTTTAAATCGTCAACAAACGGCTTATATGTATCATCTGTTCTTACTGTTTCACAGAATTTTTTATCCTTAGCTTTCGTTAAAAATGTTGTCGCATTTTTTGTAATCATAAAAAGCCTTTCCTTTATACTTATATGATATTATATTTAATTATAAAGCAAATGAGGGATTATGTCAAATTAAATTTGAAATAAATGTAAATATGTTTATTGGGATTTGACATTTACTAAAAAATGCGATAAAATATTTATTATGTTTTTTATTTGACAATAAAAGGAGAAGTGTGAAAAATGAAGGTTTCGTGGTACAAATATATAAAGCCGTATCTGGCGTGGTTTATTATTGGGCCTCTTTGTATGATTGTTGAGGTTATTGGGGAAATTTTAATGCCCAAGTTTTTAGCGAATATTATTGATAACGGAGTTGCAAATCATAATATAGGAGCGGTTATTTTAACTTGTGTTTTAATGATTTTGTGCGCCGTTGTTATGATGGCGGGAGGAGTAGGCGGAGCATATTTCGGTGCAAAGGCGGCTGTTGGCTTTGCGGGTGATTTAAGGGCAGATTTATATAGGAAGATATCCAAATTTTCTTTTGCAAATATCGATAAATTTTCAACAGGCTCTCTTGTTACAAGGATGACAAACGACGTAGTGCAGGTGCAAAATTTTATAAATATGCTTCTCAGGATGTGCCTTCGCTCGCCGGGTATGCTTATAGGTGCGCTTATTATGTCAGTTGTTTTAAATGCTCGTCTGGCTCTTGTTTTGGCGGTTGCGATTCCTATTTTGGCAGCCGTTCAGATATTTATAATAAAAAAAGGATTTCCAAAATTTGCCTATATGCAAAAAAGGATAGATAATTTAAACACGGGTATTCAGGAAGGGCTTACGAATATGCGTGTTGTAAAAAGCTTTGTTCGTGAGGATTTTGAAAACGAAAAGTTTAATAATTCAAACAAAAGCTTGAAAAATGCAGGCTTGGAGGCTATGGGAACAATGATTTATGTTATGCCTGCGATGATGCTTATTATGAATTTTACGTCTATTGCAGTTTTGTGGTTTGGTGGAAATATGGTTGTATTTAAAACAATGAGCGTTGGGGATTTAACGGCGTTTATAACGTATATAACTCAAATTCTTATGTCTCTTATGATGGTTACGGTGCTTTTCGTTTCAAGCTCAAGAGCGCTTGCATCAGCAAAGCGTATTAAAGAAGTTCTTTTAGAGAAAATTGATATTTCTGATGAAGATGCGGATTTCGAGGCTAAAGTGAAAAACGGAAGTGTTGAGTTTAAAAATGTCAGCTTCAGGTACTATAAAAGTAGCCCTGAATGTGTTTTGAAAAATATAAATTTGAAAATTGAGAGCGGACAGACGGTTGGAGTTGTTGGTTCAACAGGCTCGGGAAAAACAACGCTTGTTTCGCTTATTCCGAGGCTTTATGATGCTGATGAGGGTGAAATTTTGGTTGGCGGAATTAATGTAAGGGATTATTCGCTAAAAAGCCTCAGAGATGCAGTTGGTATGGTGCTTCAAAAAAATGTTCTTTTTTCAGGAACAATTGAGGAAAATTTGCGTTGGGGAATGGAGGATGCAACGCTAGAAGAAATTAAAAATGCGGCAAAAAACGCACAGGCATACGATTTTGTTGAGAATTTTAAAGACGGATTTTCTTCTGTTTTAGACCAGGGTGCGGCAAATGTGTCGGGCGGACAGAAGCAGAGGCTTTGTATCGCAAGAGCACTTTTGAAAAAGCCTAAAATACTAATTTTAGACGACTCAACAAGCGCAGTTGATAATGCAACAGAGGCAAAAATTAATGAGGCATTTGAAAAAGAGCTTAGGAATGCAACAAAAATAATTATTGCACAGCGTATTTCTTCGGTTAAGAATGCGGATGTCATAGTTGTTATTGACGACGGCGAAATTGTTGGCTTCGGAAGCCACGACAGTCTTTTGGAGCAAAATAAATGGTATCAGGAGATTTATTACTCTCAAATGGAAAATAAGGGAGGCGAGAGATAGTGGCAAGAAATATTGAGGAGCTAAAAAAAAGATATACAAGCGATTTTAAAGGCAAAGGCGCACCTATGCACATCGGCCACGGACACGGGGCAAGGATGAATATGGCAAAAGGGAAGCCTAAGGACACGAAGGCGACAATAATGAAAATATTTTCCTATGTCGGAAAGTATAAAATATTTGTTTTTATTGCGCTGGTGTGTATGGTGTTTAATACTGTTTCGTCTATGGCAGGCTCGTATATGCTGCGCCCGATAATTAATAATTATATTGCAAAGGGTAGGCTTGAGGGCTTTGCAATGGCGCTTGCTGTTTTGGCGGGAGTCTATATAATAGGCGTTATATCGGCGTATTTTCAAAGCAGATGTATGCTTGTTGCATCACAAAATGCTGTTGAAAAAATAAGAAATGAGCTTTTTGAAAAGATACTTCGTTTGCCTGTCAGATTTTTTGATAATTCGCCAAAAGGTGAGATAATGAGCAGATTTACAAATGATGTTGACAATATAACGATGATGGTTGACCATACTGTAATAAGCCTTTTTTCGGGTGTGATAACGCTTGTCGGAACGCTTGCGATGATGATTTATACTAATATTTGGCTAACTCTTGTTACAGTTGTTTTTATTCCGCTGTTTATGTTTAGCGGAGCAATGATTGCAAAGCGAAGCAGAAAATACTACTCTGCTCAGCAGGCGGCGCTCGGTGCAACAAACGGATATATTGAGGAAACTGTTTCAGGGCAAAAGGTTATTAAGGTTTTTAATCACGAGGAAGAGTGCTGTAAGGAATTTGAGCTTTTAAATGATGATTTAAAGGATAAACAGATGTATTCGCAGTTTTTCGGCGGAATTATGGGGCCTGTTATGGGCAATTTAAGTCAGGTTTCGTATGCGTTAACTGCGGGAGTTGGCGGAATTTTATGTGCACTTGGTACGTTTGATATTGGCGGACTCACTGTTTTTGTCAACTATGCCCGCCAATTTTCAAGGCCTATAAACGAAATTTCTATGCAGATGACAACTGTTTTTTCGGCTCTTGCGGGTGCGGAAAGAGTGTTTGCAGTTTTGGAATTGGATGAGGAAGAAAAAGATGCCGACGATGCAAGTGAAAAAGAAATTTTCGGAAATGTTGAACTAAAAAATGTTACATTTTCCTATAATCCGGATAAGATTATTTTAAAGGATATTTCGCTTTATGCAAAGCCGGGGCAAAAAATTGCCTTTGTTGGCTCAACGGGAGCTGGAAAAACAACAATAACGAATTTGCTTAATCGTTTTTACGATATAGAAAATGGAGAAATAACTATTGACGGAATCAATATAAAAAATATCAAAAGAGATGTTTTAAGAAAAAATATTGCTATGGTTTTGCAAGATACACATTTGTTTAGCGGAACGGTTATGGAAAATATCAGGTATGGCAGACTTGATGCAACTGATGAGGAGGTTATTGAGGCGTCAAAAACGGCAAGTGCACACAGCTTTATTATGAAGCTTGCCGACGGATATAATACTATGATTGAGGGCGACGGTGCAAACTTATCTCAAGGACAAAGGCAGCTTTTAAATATTGCAAGAGCCGCAATAAGCAAAGCACCTATACTTGTGCTTGACGAGGCAATGAGCTCGGTTGATACGAGAACAGAGTATCTTATAGACAAGGGAATGGACTCAATTATGGCAACAAGAACGACCTTTGTTATTGCTCACCGTTTGTCAACAGTAAGAAATGCAAATGCGATTATGGTTTTGGAAAATGGTGAAATTATTGAACGGGGAAATCACGACGAGCTTATTGAAAAGAAAGGAAGATATTTTGAACTTTATACGGGCTTAAAGGAGTTAAAGTAGGTTGGATTAGTTATATTTTTGCTAAAGAAAAAGTGATATTATGACTTTTTCAAGTGATAAGTGATGCATTTGCTTTGCAAATATGATGTTGCATACTGCGTATGATGTGATGCAATGCGTTCCCACACGCCGTAAGGCGTACATCACAGACGAAGTCTGAATCACGCACGAAGTGCGCATCACGTTCCAAAGCAACGCATCACTCAAACAAAAAAAGATTTGCCTTATGAGGTGTACTGTTAAGGACAATAATTTTAAAAGACTGAACGATTAATTTCGTTCAGCCTTTTATCGTAGGGGACGATGCCCACATCGTCCCGTCTATAAGGTCTTAGGATTATCCTAATTGTTTTGGAAGATGCGATACATTTTCCCTGCTTGTTACAGTACGGGACAAAGCATCACAAAAAGCAAAGTAGTACTCCGCATATAATTATGATACATACAATTGTAAGGAAATCACCTAACCCCTTTGGTTCTTTAAATGACATTTTGAAAACACCTTTTGAATCAAATAATAAATTATTCCACCTAAAACATAACAGAAAATGTCAAGCATATCTGTCGTAGAACCTGGTTTTAAAATAGGTGCAAAAAATTCCCATACAAGTCCACATAAAAAACATAAAAATATTACCTTGTAAAAAGTAGTAATTTCTTTTTCGACTCCAAGAAGTAATATGTTTGAATACGAAAGAAAAAATAGTGGGCAGATTAAATCGTTGAAATAACATATAAAAAAATAATTCAAAATACCACTTGTATGTGATTTCAAAAAAGAGTTATTAGCAAAATAAATTATGCCTGCTAAAATCAGTAATATAATATTTATAGGTTTTTTCTTAATACTGTATGTAATTTTATTAAACAAAGCACAAAATGAGAACAGCTACTATAATTGCGCCAACGACACCCCAGAATCCCATACATATCACCTCCAAAAGTTGCCCAAAAGTATTATAACACATAACTAAGCAAAAGTCAACTCAAAAGAGGTAATTATTTCAA
>JAZNSA010000169.1:0-3478 GCA_045590935.1 Clostridia bacterium
TATATAAATTTAAAGATTGCAGGAAGAAGCCCCCATGTCCCACCGCCAATAATTGCCGCAATGAACATACAAATTATAAGAAGCCAGTGATTCAACATCGGAAAATAAAGTGCAACAGCAGATGCAAAAACCGCACCCATAATCATTTGCCCCTCCGCACCAATATTCCAAAATCTCATCTTAAACGCAAGCGTTACAGCAAGCGAAGAAATCAAAAGAGGAATTATAACCTTAACGGTTTCCTGAAACATTATTTTGTTTTTAAATGCACCCTTTAAAATCGCAACATATATCTCAAGAGGATTATAGCCTAGCACACTGATAAAAACGCCGCCGCAAACGAGTGAAAGAATAACTGCCAAAAGTCTTATAAGTAAAATTTTTCCGCCCGAAAGCTCTTTGTTTTTCGCAATACGAACAAACGGCTCATGCTTTATATTTTCATTTCTCATTCTGCTCACCCTCCTTTGCCGCAACTCCGCTCATCATTAATCCAATCTGGTCCTTAGTTGCATTTTTAGCATCAACTATACCAATAATCTCACCATTACACATAACCATTATTCTATCGGATAATTCAAGCAATACGTCAATATCCTCGCCGATATAAATAACAGCACAGCCCTTTTGCTTTTGCTCGTTTAAAAGGTCATATATAACATACGACGAATTAATATCCAAGCCTCGAACGGGATAAGCCGTAATCAAAACAGACGGATTAGATTCTATTTCTCTGCCTATTAAAACCTTTTGAACGTTTCCGCCAGACATTAATCTAACAGGCATTTCTATGCTTGGCGTTACAATTTCAAGCTTTTCTTTAAGCTGCTTTGCTCTCTTTTTTGGAAGTGCGCGACTTATAAATGGTGATTTTGTATCATTATAGGTTTTTAACATCATATTATCAGTCATACCCATAGATGCAACAAGCCCCATTCCAAGCCTGTCCTCAGGAACAAAGCCCATACTTATACCAAGCTTTATAATCTCCGCAGGAGATAATCCAACAATATTTTCATCTTTAAAAATTATCTTTCCGCTCTTTGATTTTATAAGACCTGTTATAGATTCGCAAAGCTCTCTTTGCCCACTGCCCGCAACGCCTGCAATTCCAAGAATTTCGCCTGAATTTGCATGAAAGCTTACATTTTTCAACGCAAGACTTCCGTTTGCATTTTCAACAACCAAATTCTCAATTTCAATCGCCTTTTTAACCTCCTTGGGCTCGGGGCGATTAATCTGCAGGCTTACAGGTCTTCCAACCATAAGCTCCGTAAGCATTTTTTCGTTTACAGCTTTCGTTTCAACCGTATCAATGCTTTTTCCTTTTCGCAGTATAGTAACTCTGTCGCTTATATTCATAACCTCGTTAAGCTTATGAGTTATTATAATTATTGCACATCCGCTATCTCTCATCTTTCTTAAAATGGCAAATAGCTTCTCCGTTTCCTGAGGGGTTAAAACCGCAGTAGGCTCGTCTAGAATTAATATTTTTGCATTTCTGTATAAAACCTTTAAAATTTCAACCGTTTGCTTCTCGCCAACGCTCATTTCAAAAACCTTTTTTTCAGGTACAACGCTTAAATCATATTTTTCTGTTATTGCAAGAATTTTTTCCTTAAGAGCCTTCTTTGAAAGCCTTTTTTCCTTCGTTCCCAAAACAACGTTATTCATCGCAGAAAAAACGTTTACAAGCTTAAAATGCTGATGAATCATTCCTATTCCAAGATTAATCGAATCAACAGGCGAATTTATATTAACCTGCTTTGAATTTATAAAAATTTCTCCCATATCAGGATGATATATTCCCGACAACATATTCATAAGAGTTGTTTTTCCAGAGCCATTCTCACCTAGCAAAGCCAAAATCTCTCCGTATTTAACATTCAAATTAATATTGTCATTTGCCAAAACCTCTCCAAAACGCTTTGTTATTCCCCTACATTCAATAGCATAAGCATTTTCCAAGCGTAACACCCCCAAGATTTTTATAATTTTGATACCTGACGACAAAATTCCCAATAATAATATAGTAATATAAAAAGCCTGTTTTGTCAATAAAAATCACTTATTTTTTCGTTTTTTAGATTTTTTATTTCGTTATTTTATAATTTATAGCTCAGGCAAGCAATTAATTGCACTATTAAGCTCAAAAAGCTTCTCAGCTTTTTTAATTGCTTTGGCAATTTTCTTTTCATCAGGGTAGTTTTCGATTTGATATATCCATATTTCCTTAAGCTTATAAAGAGTATTTTTATCAGAGTTATAAATATCCATATATTCATTTTCAAGCCTTTTTGAAAAGGCAATAAGCTCCTCTGTCAAAAGCTTTTTCCCCGTTCTTATTTCCCTGAAAATGGCAGGATTTTTAATTGCGCCTCGCCCAATCATAACGGCGTTTAAATTCGGGTATTTTTTAATTATTTCCTCGTATTTTTCAAGCGAAGTAACATTTCCGTTATAACAAAGCTTTGTATGACAATTTTTATATGCCTTATCAAAGCTTTCAAAATTAGGCTCGCCTTTGTAAAATTCCTCTCTTATTCTAGGATGAACGGTAAGCTCCGATACGGGATATTTATTATAAATATCTATAATATCACAAAATTCATCGTGAGAATAAAAACCCGTTCTTGTTTTTATCGAAATATCACAAAATGAATTTTCAAATATATAACTCAAAAATTTGTCGAGCCTTTCTAAATCTTTTAGCGCACCCGCACCCTTTCGTTTGCTTACAACAGTACTAGCAGGGCATCCTAAATTAATATTAACCTCTCTATATCCAAGCTCAAAAACTTTTTTTGTAAAATTAACAACTGCTTCAGCGCTATTTGCAAGGCACTGCGGTACAAGGCAAACCTTGCTTCTTTCCTTTAAAATATCCCTAACGCTTTTTGAACTTAATCTCTCATTATCCGTCGGTGTTATAAACGGCGAAAAATACATATCGCATCCACTAAACATTTCGTTGTGAAGATTTCTATAAATATATGTTGTAATCCCCTCAAGCGGGGCAAAATATAGCTTCATAATATAAACCCTATAACCTCTTTAAAAATTCTTTTTGTGCAGTGCACCATAAAACGTATCATCTGTTCTGTCGCAAAATGTGCCAATAGTAGCATCTCCATGCCCATAATCATTCGTTCCGCCAAAAACAACAATGCAATCCGCTCCCTGAGTTATGCTATCTCACAGGAATAAAATCTTTTTTCCTTTAAGCTCCATATTTACTCTATCCTTGTTTATAAGAATATTGTTATACGTTTCAAAAAAAAGGCGAAACATACGCTCCGCCTTTTTAATAAATTTGATTTAATTATCTTTGAACACGACCTGAACCGTCTCCGCCAACTAAGTTTTCAACGTCTGCACGTGAAACTAAGTTGAAGTCTCCCGGTATTGTGTGCTTTAATGCAGATGCTGCAACACCAAATTCCAAAGCATCCTTAAAGTCTTTACCGTCAAGCATACC
>JAZNSA010000170.1:0-6549 GCA_045590935.1 Clostridia bacterium
TTTGTTACTGACATTGAATTAGTTGCCATAAAAGAAGTTTTCAATGTACGATACGAGGACTTTTTTAATGTATAAAAATTAGACACATCATCAGTAAAAACTGTAAAATGATGTGCCTAAGTAATCAATCTAATTTAGTTATTTGCTGTTAGACTTTGCAGTATTTATTGATGAAATAAGAATTTTTCTTAATTTACCGCAATCATTTCTCAATTTGTTGAAAGTTTTGTCATCAATTATATTTGTTTTCACAAAAAGCTTAAGCCAATATTCTGTTTCATAGCATTCCTTAAGAGCTACTTGCATTTTTGAAATGAAATTTGCAATTTAATAGCACAATGCACTGCAAAGCTCGCTTTGCAGTGCATTTCATGTTTTAACATTTCAATCGACTTTGTCGAATTTCAATTGCCGAAGGCAAATTTCATTGCAAATAATTTCCTTGAAATTATTTGCTAGCCTCTTCAATAGCAACTGCAACGGCAACAGATGCGCCAACCATTGGGTTGTTACCCATACCGATTAAGCCCATCATTTCAACGTGAGCAGGAACAGAAGATGAACCTGCAAACTGAGCGTCAGAATGCATTCTTCCCATTGTATCTGTCATACCATAAGAAGCAGGACCTGCAGCCATATTATCAGGATGAAGTGTTCTTCCTGTACCGCCGCCTGAAGCAACTGAAAAATATTTCTTACCCTGTTCGTAACATTCTTTTTTGTATGTTCCTGCAACAGGATGCTGGAAACGAGTTGGGTTTGTTGAGTTTCCTGTTATAGAAACGCCAACCTTTTCATGATGCATAATTGCAACACCCTCACGAACATCATTAGCGCCGTAGCACTTAACAGCCGCTCTCTCCCCCTTAGAATAAGCCTTCTCGCTAACAATAGCAAGCTCACCTGTATAATAATCAAACTTTGTTTCAACAAATGTAAAACCGTTAATTCTTGAAATAATCTGCGCAGCATCTTTTCCAAGACCATTTAAAATAACCTTCAAAGGAGTTTTTCTAACCTTGTTTGCAGACTTAGCAATACCAATTGCACCCTCTGCTGCGGCAAAAGACTCATGTCCTGCCAAGAAAGCAAAGCAAGTTGTTTCCTCTTTTAGCAGCATAGATGCCAAATTACCATGTCCAATGCCAACCTTTCTATCGTCAGCAACGCTTCCCTTAATACAGAAAGCCTGCAAGCCTTCGCCGATAACAGCAGCAGCATCCGCCGCATTTGTAACACCTCTCTTGATAGCAAGAGCAGCGCCAACAATATATGCCCAACAAGCATTCTCAAAGCATATTGGCTGAATACCCTTTACAAGGTTGTATACGTCAATACCCTTATCATCACAAATCTTTTTAGCCTCTTCCAAAGAAGCAATGCCGTTAGCATTCAAAACTTCATTAATATGGTCAATTCTTCTTTCGTAACTTTCAAATAAAGCCATTTTCAATATCCTCCTTTTCTCAAATTATTCAGCTCTTGGGTCGATAACCTTAACAGCATCGTCAAATCTGCCATACTGACCTGTTGCCTTTTTCAAAGCCTCATCAGCACTAACGCCTTTTTTGATACTTTCCATCATCTTGCCTAAGTGTACAAACTTGTAACCGATAATCAAATCATCTTCGTCAAGACCGATTTCAGTGATATATCCTTCTGCAAGCTCAAGGTATCTGACACCCTTAGCATTTGTTGAGAATACTGTACCTGTCTGGCTTCTCAAACCTTTACCCAAATCCTCTAGACCTGCACCGATTGGCAAACCGCCCTCGGAGAAAGCTGTTTGGCTTCTTCCGTAAACAATCTGCAAGAAAAGCTCCCTCATTGCCGTATTAATAGCATCACAAACAAGGTCTGTATTAAGCGCCTCAAGCAATGTTTTTCCAACCAAAGCCTCTCCCGCCATAGCAGCAGAATGCGTCATTCCCGAACAACCAAGCGTTTCAACCAAAGCTTCCTCAATTATACCATTTTTAACATTTAGAGTTAGCTTACAAGCGCCCTGCTGAGGAGCACACCAGCCCACACCATGTGTAAGACCGTTAATGTCTTTAATCTCTTTAGACTCTGTCCATAAACCTTCCTGAGGGATAGGAGCCGGACCATGCTTTACACCTTTAGCGATGCAATACATGTTTTCAACTTCATGCGAATAATTCATCTTTTTACACCTCTCGTTATATTTTTTTACTAATTGGATAGTACAAACTTAAATTCGGACAAATATGTCCTATAATATTTTACCATTATTTTTTCGTTTAATCAAGAAAAAAATACATTAAATCTACATTTTTCATCTTTTGCATATATTTCTCAAATAATTTGGCAATTATTTGAACATTTTTCAGTATATTACTTTTTATAACCTTTACCCTGTACCATTTTCCATAATCCATTTTAGCGCCGTATATCTTACAGAGTCGATGTCGTTACTAACCATTTTTTCAACCGCACCGCTCTGACCTACAAGAATAACAAGCTTTTTCGCCCTCGTTATTGCAGTATAGAAAAGATTTCTTCTCATAAGCATAGGCGCAACATTGTAAACAGGCATAATAACTGTATCAAATTCACTTCCCTGACTTTTATGAACAGTTATTGCATAGGCGTGCTCAAGCTCCTCAAGCATCGTATAAGTATATATAACTCTCCTGTCATCAAATATAACGCTGACCGCCCTAGCCTCATTATCTATCGCATCAATAAAACCAATATCACCGTTGAAAACGCCACATCCGTCCTCGCCGCCTGAAACACTTTCCCACATAACATCATAATTGTTTTTCGTTTGCATAACCTTATCGCCTTCCCTGAAGATTACCGCTCCCGACTTATATTCATTTTTATTAATATCTCTTGGATTTAAAACGCTTTGAATTGCCGCATTCATACTAACCGTTCCTATTATTCCCTTTTTAGACGGGGTTAAAACCTGAATGCTTGTCATAGGATTTTGCCCGTAAGCCTTGGGAATACGCTTACTGCACAACTCACATACAGTTTCCGAAATCTCATTTGCGCCTCCTCTTGGAAGAAAAAAAAAGTCCGTGTCCTTCTCATTTGCCACAGGCAAATCCCCCGCAATAACCCTATGTGCGTTGCGAACAATACAGCTACACGCCGCCTGCCTGAAAATAACGCTTAGCCTTGCAATCGGAACTGTTTTGCTATCAATTATATCCGAAAGCATATTTCCCGCTCCAACAGGGGGCAACTGGTCGCAATCGCCAACAAAAATAACTCTTGCATCATCTCTTATTGCACGCATTAGCGCATATCCTAAATTAACATCTATCATACTTGCCTCGTCAACAATAAACACCTGCTGACTAAGCGGATTGTCTTCGTCTTTTGAAAAGCTCTTTACCTCTGAGTCGCTCGCATACCCAACCTCAAGCAAACGATGAATAGTTTTTGCCTCTCTGTTAGTAACCTCGCAAAGCCTTTTTGCCGCTCGTCCCGTCGGTGCCGCAAGCGCAATTTCCATATCCACCGACTCAAACATATCTATTATAGCATTAACAATAGTCGTTTTTCCCGTTCCGGGACCTCCCGTTAAAACAAATATTCCCATTTTTGCCGCCATAAACACAGCGTTTCTCTGCTCGTCTGCAAGCTTTATGTCGTGAGTTTTTTCCCAATCGTTTAAAAAGCTTTCAACCTCGTCCTCGCTCAAAAGCTCTTTAACCTCCAAAAGCTTTGAAATTTTATTTGCAATTCCCGTTTCAGCCGAAATCATACTATCTAAAAATACGCCCGTATCGCCGTTTATATTGTAAACATATACCCACTTCAAATCAGCCAGCGCCACCAAAGCACTCTCCGCCTGTGCAATATCAACCTCAAGCGCCGACGAAACGATATTCAAAAGCTCCTCCCTCGGCAAATATGTATGTCCCATAGTTTGCGAGTTATACGTTAAAATATAAAATATTCCCGCTTTAATCCTTTCAACGCTTTCCTTGCTTACCCCAAGCGACATAGCAATTTTATCCGCCGTCTTAAAGCTTATACCATCAATCTCATTAGATAAGATGTATGGATTTTTCTTAATTCTGTCTGTAGCATCACTTCCAAATGCCTTATATACCTTCATCGCAAGAGTTGACCCTATTCCATAGCCCTGCAAAAACATAATTATACTTTGCATCCCCTGCTGACTTGCATAGTCTTCTCCTATTTTAATAGCCTTTTCCTTGCTTATTCCCTTAATCTCAGCAAGCCTTACGGCATCTGTCAAAATAATATTTAATGTTTCTTCTCCAAATTTATCAACGATTTTTTTTGCCGTTGCAAGGCGTATTCCGCTGATAACGCCTGAGGCAAGATATTTCAAAATCGCCGACGTTGTTGACGGAAGCTTTTTTTCAATTCCCTTAACAGAAAACTGCCTGCCATATTCGGGATGCTCAACCCATTCCCCCGTCAAAATAATATCTTCGCCCTCTGCAAGATACGGCATACATCCCGTTGCAGTAACCATTTCGCCGTCGCAATCCAAGTCGCACACAGTATATCCATTGGCATAGTTTGAATATATTATTTCACTGACACAGCCCTCTATAACAATTAATCCGCTCAAAACAACGCCCCCTGCTTATCTCTCTTGCTCCAAATCTTCGCTTTCCTTTTCTTCTTCGCTTAAATCAATATTTTCAAATTCTTCTGCTTCCTTGTCTGCTTCGTCTGAAATATTCTTTTTTGCCTGAATTTTCTTAAAAATAAAGTTCACTAAGAATATATAACAAACAACCGCCAACAACACAATTATCAAAAACCATTTATAATACCATACCCAATCAATCACTCTTTTTACTTTTGAAACATCACTAATCAAAATGTTTCCTGTTTTTGAGTACGTTAAAACTCCTCCGTTTTCATTAATTGAAACGCAAAAAACAACATCTATATTTCCTCTCGGTGCAAAAAGATACGGCTCACCATTTTTATACATAGGATATACCAAAAACTCATTTTCTCTGCTTGAGCGCTCAATCCTGAAATCAATATTTTCGGCAGACGAGCAACTAAGTTCAATATTTTCAGGCAAGCTTTCCGTTTTAACAATAAGCCTTATCGGTTTGCATCCGTCAAGCTTATCAACTGCATAATTCAAAATTTCAACAAAAGAAAAATCAACATCTCCGAAAACATAAAAGCTCTCATTTTTAACAAACCTTAAGGTTCCCAAATCAACGCTTGTTTCAACCTTCGTATTGCCCTTTAAAAAGCTTATCTCCCCCTCTTTTTCAGTCAGCTTCGCAACGTCCGATTGATTTTCGATTTTTATTTCATAAACTGCGCCATCAAGTAAAGGTGATTTAATCTGTACTCCGCTTATCGGATTCAAAATATGTATTCGATATGAGTATTTTCCCGTTGATATACTTTCGTTTTCGCCAATTAAATCACCGTCGTGATATAAGCTTAGCTTAACCTCTGCCTCAGCCTTATAAATAACATAAACGCTATCGCCGCTAAAAACGTTTACATCTATTTCCTCAAACTGCAACAAATCCGAAAACTCATAATTATATATATTTCTTTCCTGATTTGCCGCAAATTTAATCTTATCCGCTGAATTTTTAAAAATCTTCGGATAGTGCTTAATATCATCAATTTTTATCTCCGAGCTTGCTTTTACTCCTCCAATAGTTCCTCCCGCACTCGCCTCTGCTCCGTTTACACACAAAATCATTTGCGAAAGCGGCAAGCCCGTTCCTTTAATGGTAAGCTTGTTTTCCTTTTTGTCAAATTTAAAATACTCATCGGGCAAGGTTTTCCTTTGGTAAATAAAATTAGAAATTTCAATTGTCTGCTGAATAATATCCTTCGTATCACTCGTATTATAACAATAAAAATTTTCCTCACTCTTAAGATTATATATAGCGCCCTTGTTGCTCATAGCGTGGCTTATGACCTTAATATTGTCCTTCGCATAGGACACAAGCTCCTTTTGCACCGATGCATACTCGCTTGCTTCTTTATATTCCTCAAACATTCCGTCGCAAACAATCAAGAGCCATTTTTCATATCCTACGCTCTCCTTCTTTAAATCCTCATGCGCCTTTGTAACAACCTTAAAGCTTCTCTCTGTTGCATATCCAACAAGCTTTTCATCAAGAAACGAATTTGTCTTATTAATATTCAAATCATTTACAAGCTCAATTTTTTCGCCGTTACCGCTGATTGGATAAATAACAACCTTATCTCCAACATTTGTTAAAGAAATAAAGGTTTGAAGTGCATTTTTAACCCTGCTCCACTTATCCGAAAAATCGCTTTCTCCGTCGTAATAAGTTTCCGCCGTATCATCATATACGATATGTATAACCTTTCTGCTCTCCGCCGAAACCGAAACCGCTCCAAAAGTAAACGCTAACGCACAAACAACAATTGCAACAACCAACATAATAATTTTGTTTATTCTATTTTTATTTTCTCTCAATTTAATCACCCACTTTTAGTATATATTTAATTGTACCATAGCTGAAATTTACTGTCAAGAACGATTAGGATATTTCAATAAAAAAGCAAAGACTCAAA
>JAZNSA010000171.1:0-3559 GCA_045590935.1 Clostridia bacterium
TCATGCTTGTTGCCTTTGTCGAGATAGCATTGAAAGTTATTATATTTATCTGATGAATTATAAATATAATAAAGACTTGATTGACTTTTAGTTTAGTGTGTGCTAAAATGGTTTCATCGAAGATGAAATCAGCGATATAAATTCCTGACAGAATTTGCGATATACCTTGCGGTGCGATATATTACTTCGTAATGCGATATGTCCCTTTGGGACGAGATAAAGGAATTTATTTCATATCGCAACGGAGCAAAGCGGAGTTATATCGCATTTGAATGTTTTGTTAAATTTGGCGATTTTGCTTGTATGAAGGAGATTATGTATGCATCGAATGCATCTCTTACAGTTGCAACGTATGATAATAAAAATTGGTATATAAAGCTTAGAAGCTACGATAAGCACCTTTCGGATTTAAAAACTGTTTTAGCTGAAAATGTCTAAGGGGGATAAAATGGTTGAAACAAATATTATATGCGACTTTTTTCATATAAAATTTTAATTAAAATAGAAAAAAGCATAGACATTTAAAAAAAAATAGAGTATAATATTACTGCTTGATAAACGTAGGATGTGTGCAAAAAAGTGAAAAGCGAGGCTTTAAAAATAGAAAAAATAAGAATTGGTATTGTTGGACTTTGGAGAGGAAGTACGTTTTTAAATCTTTTCGAGGATAGCTTTTGACGAAACGGTTGTAACTGCTATTTGTGAAACGGACAAGAAACGCTTGGAGGAGTCAAAGGATAAGTTTGAAGGATATAATTTCTAATTTTATTATTTGCCTTTTATAAATATTACGCAAGGTTTGGACAAAAATATTGCTCAAGCCTTGTGTGCGTAAGTAAAGTTAAAAAATGTATGATATTATAACTAAGGATGATAATCAAAATATTGAAATACAAAATGCGGAGGATTAAATTAAAATGGAAAGTAAAGGTCAAAGGTCAGCAGTTATAACTGTGTTGCTTGCAATATTTTGCAATGTTTTATGGGGAAGTGCGTATCCAGGTATAAAGCTTGGGTATGCGGCATTTGGGATAGAGACAGTTCCGCAAATTTTGCTTTTTGCGGGAATGAGATTTACTGTTGCGGGAATTATCCTTATATTGTTTACAAGCGTTAAGGGTAAAAAATTGCAGGTTCCGCAGAAGAAAAATGTTCCAATGCTCATAGCTTTGGCACTTGTTTACACATCGGTTCAATATTTCTTTTTCTATTTGGGACTTTCAAATACAAGCGGTACAAATGGCTCAATTGTTAATTCAACAAGCACATTTATGGCAGTTATTTTAGCTCATTTTATATATAAAAATGAGAAAATGACTGTTTACAAGGTTCTTGGAACAATTATTGGTTTCGTTGGAGTATTAATGGTTACGCTGAGCGGAGGGTCTGCAAGTGCAAGTCTTTTTGGTGAAGGCTTTATTGCAATTGGTGCGCTTGCGTTTGTTATAGGCTCGGTTATGAGCAAGAAGCTTACAAAAAGTGAGAGCTCAACTATTGTATCAATGTATAATTTGCTTATAGGCGGAGTTGTTCTTATAATTGTTGGACTTATAGGAGGAGGAAGCTTTAAAAGCGTTACTTGGGAGGGTGTTATTGCGCTTACATATCTGTCCTTTTTGTCGATTGGAGCATATTCAATTTGGACATGGCTTTTGACATTTAACCCTGTGAGCAAAATAAGCATATATAATTTTATTATACCTGTTTCAGCGGCAATTCTTTCAGCTATTTTCTTAAATGAAAATATTTTTGAATGGAAATATTTGATTTCTTTAATTCTTGTTTGCATAGGTATTATTGTTGTTAATAAATCGGGCAAAAAATAATTAATAAAATATAAAAAGGAGCGGGAAAAAATGGGCGTTTTAAAAGATAAAGAAAGAAAAATTATTGACGAAAACGGCGCAGAAGGCGGAGAAGGCGTTTTGCATTTAGACAACCTTTTTTGCGAGGGTGAGATGCCTGAAAATGTTAGATTGTACGCAAAAGCTACGCTTGAGGTTGGAGCTTCTGTCGGGTATCATACGCATATTGGCGAAAGCGAGAATTACTATATTTTAAAAGGAATTGGCGAATATAACGACGATGGGAAGATATTGGAGGTAAGAGCGGGAGACGTTACATTTACGCCAAGCGGACATGGACATGGAATTAAAAATGTTGGTTATGAGCCTTTGGTTTTTATGGCGCTTATTGTTTTGGAATAGTTTTAGTAAGGGTGAAGGCGTGATATAAAAAAATATTGCGATGAAATTTTATAAAAATAAAAAAGTATATGGAGGGAATAGTATTGGTAAAGCATATTATTTTATGGAATTTGAAGGAAGAATTTTCCGAAAGCGAGAAAAAGAAAATCAAAGAGGATGCAAAGGTAGCGTTAGAGGGGCTTGTTGGCGTTGTGCCCGGTCTTTTGGAAATGAAAATTCAAACTGAGTATCTTGAAACATCAAATGCGGAATTAATGCTTGATTCTACGCTTGAAGATAATGAAGCTCTTAAGAATTATTTAGTTCATCCAAAGCACGTTGATGTTGCAAATAATTTTGTGCGCCCGTTTGTAGCAAAGAAAAGTTGCATAGATTTTGAAATGTAATATTTAAAAACTTTAAGTATAATAGGAGGGGAGCTTTGTAGGATTTGAAAAATGTTGTTTAAAAGAGGTATCCGATAGGAAACAAGAGATTTGTATGGAAGCAAAGAGATTATATTTTGTCTACCTTTGCGTGCTGTGCATTTGGAAAGGTTATGCCTAAAGAAGCATACTATTGGATATTACGTTTGGGACGAGCCACACAACCCTGAGCAGTTGAGCGAAGCAAGAAGGCAGATGGATATGCTTCAAAAGGCAGACGAGGATGCATTTACAGTTTCGTACGAGCTTGAGGATTGATAAAAAATTTTACGGAGAGGTGCAGAATATGAAATTTAAAAAAATAAGAATAGGAAAGATAGGAAACAACAAAACAATAAGCTTTGCAGTGGCGGAGCTTTCAAAGTATCTAAAGAAAATTGATGAAAGCGTATTTATTGATGTTTTAAGCGTTGATAAGAAAAATGAAAGCTTTAAAAATATTATTTGGGTAGGAATTGACGAGGAGCTGGATAGATACGTTCCGGAGGTTTGCGACAGAGAGCAAGACGATGCAATTGCGGTAGACGTCGAAAACGGAAACGGATACATAACTGCAACTAATGAGAGAAGCGTTTTGATTGCTGTTTATTATTTTTTAAGAGAGCTTGGTTGCGAATGGGTGCGCCCGGGAGAAGATGGAGAAAGAATTTTAAAGCAGAGCCTTGAAAATGTTAGCGCAAAGGTAGTACATAAGGCGTCATATCGTCATCGTGGGGTCTGTATAGAGGGTGCGGTAGCGTATGAAAATGTTTATGAGATGATAGATTTTTTGCCCAAAATTGGTATGAATGAATACTTTATTCAATTTTTTACTCCGAGCTACTTCTTTGAGAATTGGTATGAAAAGTCGAAAAACCCGCATTTGCCGAAAGAACCGATAAGTACCGAAGAGATTAATGGAATGGTTAAAGAAATTGAAAATCAAAT
>JAZNSA010000172.1:0-2876 GCA_045590935.1 Clostridia bacterium
AAAAATGGATTAGTGAGAATAATATTTGATTTCCCCCTTTTGCATACTGCTGTGCAGGCTGCTATTAAGTCTAAGTAATTGGATTTAAAAATGAAATTATCCTCCCGAGAAATCGGGAGGATTTCTATTGACAATATTTACTAATCGTGATACAATAGCCGTCGGTGTAAATATAATTAGCAAAGAAGCGTTACTATGATTAAAAAGCTTACGGGTAATAAAAAATTCGCAGCTCTCGGTGCAGCTTTATATGCCTATTGCAAAGAAATTTGGTCTTTGCTATAATGATTTCAAGAGGTGATTTTATGAATAAGATATATGAAAAGCACGAAACCTTATTTTGTATGCTGCTTATCATTGTATACATAGCAGTTAATTCCGTATGTGTTCAGAATTTTGGATATACGAGCAGTGTCAGTTTTATCGTTAACACAATATTATCTGCTTGTTTAGTCGGAATTGTGTTGTCACTCAAAAAGTCCGCATATTATGGATTTACAAATGTCCGAAATTCAAAAAAGTATTTATATTTTATTCCCTTGCTTGTGATTATATCAGTTAATCTATGGAACGGTTTCAACGTAAACCATTCGGCAAACGAGATAATATTCCATATTCTAACCATGATAAATATTGGATTTATTGAAGAACTGATTTTCAGAGGCTTTTTATTCAGAATGATGGCAAAGAATGGCGTTAAAAGTGCCATAATAGTAAGTTCCTTGACTTTTGGGATAGGTCATATAGTGAATCTGTTAAACGGAGCAGCGTTGATTCCAACCCTGATGCAAATATGCTACGCTACCGCAATAGGTTATTTGTTTGTTATTATATTTCACAAAAGCAACTCACTTGTTCCCTGTATTATAACCCATTGTTTGGTAAATTCACTTTCTATATTTAACATTGAAAACACCTTGTCCTTATACATAGCGCCGGTATTTTTGACAATTATTCCTCTTGCTTATGCGATTTATATAAATAAAAAGATTGTAGAATAATTGGACATGAAGAAAAATAACGGCTCGCAGGATTGGGTATTCTTCTGTTTCACGCTTTTGCGTACTGCTTTGCAGGCTGATATTAAGTCTAAGTAATTGGGTTTATAAAGTGAAATTATCCTCCCGGTGAGAATCGGGGGGATTTTTTGTTGAAACTATATCATTGAGCGAAAAACTATCCAAATAGTTGTAAACGGTTCAAACAAGCGGTTATTGACCTTGTCATATGACTGTGATATAATGAAGTCAGACAAGAGCTCATGTCAATCATCAAATTTAGAGGAGGAAATCCTATGGAACTGAATTTTGGAGAAAATATAAAACGACTTCGCAAAAATTGCGAACTGACCCAGGAAGCACTGGCAGATGCCCTTGGGGTCTCCGCACAGTCTGTTTCAAAATGGGAGTGTGCCTACGGTTATCCCGATATTACCCAGCTTCCGGCGATTGCCAACTATTTTGGTGTGACGATTGACGAGCTGTTATCCAACGACGAATATGGAAAAAAGCAGGCAGAAGAATATTTTGAAGCGCATATTGATAACTTGGACGAAGCAAGCGAGGAAAAAATCGCATTTCTCATAGACTACTGCAGGCGTTATCCCGAAGAACCATATTATGCCTATGTTCTTTGCACAAACATTTCGTGCCATATCACGCAGGTTTGTCCTGAGAATCGTGATAAATATTACTCACTTCTTGTTCAGGCGGCTGAAAAGCTCATTGATAATGTCAATTATCGTGGAGAGATTGCAACAGAGATGATAAAAGTCTGTCCAAAGGAGGAGCTTGATAAATGGCTAAAATTTGCAGCTTACAGTGCAAAAACAACAAGGCGCAATTGTCTGATAGAGCGATATAATGTTTTGAAAGATTACGAGTGCTATCGTATACAGCTTATGCTCGACAACCTTGAATCTATTGCTATTCAACTAAATAAAACATATCCTGATAGTTTTGGACCATCTGAAAAAGCCATGTATCAGAAAAAAATACTCGACATCATCGCTTCCTTCGGCAAAGAGAGGCAAATCCCTGACGGATGGCTTAGTTTCTACGCTCACAAGCAGTTTGTTTACTCCGCTTGCCTTTTCCAAATGGGCAAGGCAAATGAAGGAAAATGCGAATTTCTTTCTGCTGTGGAAAAACTACGCAAATATTACAGTCTGACGGAAGAATACCTTGATATGGGTTCATCACTTTTCAGCGATGTCAGGGTGAATAAAGAATGGCTTTATGCTATTGATAAAAACGGAGAAAAACACAGGTTGTATGGTACTGCTCCGATTCAAATGTTCGGAGATGTTGATTACACGCTCGGTCTGCTCACTAATTCCCGTTGGGCGTGGTTTGATAGCGCACGAAACGAGAATTATTACAAAGATACGGTCAAATGGTTAAAAGGGCTTGCAGAAAAACCTGCTGATTAATGCAGTATTCTGCACCTAATATCATACGCAAACAGACTTATCAAATCCCACTCAAACAAAATCATCCCCGCCGAGGAATCGGTGGGGATTTTTGCTTGCCGGGCAACATTCCCTTTATAATTTCCCCCTAATTTCAAAAAGGACTTGACGAAACGGACTTTAAGTTGTATAATCAATATGGAAAAGGATGCGTAATCAAAATTAAAAGGACGAGAGGAGTGACAAAATGTCATTTTCCGAAAAGACGGCAAAAGCAGTACGGGATGAATTCGACAGAAAAAGGAAGGCGGCGCAGGACGACGCCGATGCAAGACGTTATATGATACATAGCGAGATTCCCGAAATCGAGCTTATAGACAAGGAGCTTGCAAATACCGGTCTTGCACTTTACAACTGTGCAATAAACGGCGAGGACATAGAAAAAATGGTAGCCGGAATGAAGCAG
>JAZNSA010000173.1:0-6621 GCA_045590935.1 Clostridia bacterium
TTCCTTATCCTCGTTGTTTTAACTTGAAATATTGTAAAAGAACAAGCAATTTTCAACCCTTATTGTTCCACTTGTAAATCAATTTGTGTCAATAGTGTTGACACAATTTCTATATATAAATTTTCGGCAAAGTACTTGAGATATTTGCTCGTTTGTGGTATCATAATAAATGTCAAGAGGAAATATATGTGTTACTTGGCGTGATACTATTTTGATACTAAAAAATTAAACAAAGCAAAATAATACGGAGATTTAGAGAAAAAACTTGAATATCTCAATTAAATACTAAACAAATATGTTTAGTATTAGAAAAAACTTTGCCGAGTGGGAGTAAGAAAGCTTGTTGTTCACGGCACAAAAGGTGCTTGAAACTCACTTCTTGAGGTAGGGTTTAAATAAGAGCATTAGCTTGTTAGTGCAAAATAATAAAAAGTGTCGGGTATCGTTTTGATGCTCGGCACTTTCTGTTTAATTAATTATTTTGAAAGGAAAAAATATTAATAAATATGCAAAAATCTATTGACACATAAGATTAATTGTGCTAAAATGTTTAAGTCTGATAGGACATAAAAAAAAGAAAAAATGGAGGGTTTTTATTATGAAAAAGTTAATGAAGTTAACTGCAATCGTTTTAGCTGTTTTGATTTCTCTTTGTTGCTTAACAGCTTGTGGGGGAGAGAAAGCCCCTGAGGTTAAGCCAGATGCTTCTGAGGCGCCTGTAGCGGCTAATGATGAGGTTAAAGGCGAAGTTATTAAGATGGGTACAAATGCTGCATTCCCACCTTATGAGTTCAAAGAAGGCGACAAGTTTGCCGGCATCGACGTTGAAATTGCAACTGCAGTTGCAGAAGAGCTTGGTATGACTCTTGAAGTTGTTGATATGGAATTTGATTCAATCATTCCTGCAGTTCAGCAGGGGGAGGTTGACTTCGGTATGGCAGGAATGACAGTTAATGACGAGCGTAAAAAGGAAGTAGACTTTACTTCAAGCTACGCAACAGGCGTTCAGGTTGTTATCGTTAAAGAGGATTCTGCAATTGCAACTCTTGATGACCTTGCAGGAAAGAAAATCGGAACTCAGCTTGGAACGACAGGCGATACATATTCTAAAGATGATTTCGGCGAAGAGAACGTTGTAAGCTATGGTAAGGGCGCAGATGCTGTTATTGCGCTAAACGGCGGAGATGTTGATGCTGTTATTATTGATAACGAGCCTGCTAAGGTTTTTGTTAGCGAGAATGAAGGTCTTAAGATTCTTGATACAGAGTATGCTGTAGAAGACTATGCAATCGCTGTTTCAAAGGACAATGTTGAGTTGACAGATAAAATCAATGCTGCACTTGAGAAGCTAACTGCTGATGGTGTAATTGATGAAATTATTGCAAAGTACATTTCTGCTAACTAATTTTATTTAAACAAAAGTTATAAAATTTGAGTTTACTGCAAGGGCGAAGATAGTTCGCCCTTGTGGTAACTTTTTCGTTATAAAGCAAATATTAAATTGTTATTTGAATAAAGGATTTTTTTAATAAACGGATTTTTGATTGAAATAACAACTTAATTTTATTTTTGAATTTAAGGGATAAATCATGAGAGGTGGAGAAAAGGGATGACAAAAAAGAAAATATGGTTAATCGTTTTGAGCGCAGTTGTTGTTTGTGCGGTTGTTGCGCTTGGTGCTATAAAAATAAAATCCGAAACGAAAGCAAGCGAAATTACAATTGAAGATGCGCAGGCGATTGTTAATGAAGAATTTGACAAAATGGCAATAACTAATACTTTAAAGCATATAGCTGAGCAGAATGAGATAAAGGTAAATTCTGTTTCGTATGGCGATGAAAAGGATATAGTGCTTGATTGTGAGGTTAATACTGTTGATGCGTATAGTGCTATCTCGCCTGATTATGATAAGTTTATGAGCTCTGATGTTAAAAAGAAGAACTCA
The DNA here is from genome assembly GCA_045590935.1 of Clostridia bacterium. GTDB lineage: Bacteria > Bacillota > Clostridia > UBA1381 > UMGS1253 > CAKSHP01. Next base: position 1,946 of record JAZNSA010000173.1, read on the forward strand.
ACTATGTTTAAGTCGGCGTTGGATTTTAAGATGGAGTTTGAAAATGAGCTTATAAGCCTCTTGAACTTAGCAGAAGAGAAAACTTGTAATATTTCACTTTATCTTTATGATACTGATATGGGGATAAAGCTTTATGCATCGGATGAGGCTGTTAATGCTGTGTATGGCGGAATTGTTGATTTGCAAAAAGAGGTTGAAAGCAAAACAACATATCAAATAACCGATGAAAGCGGAGAAATAGTTGAAAAAAATATTGAATCGGGAAATGTGAAAAAAGGCTTTATTGAGTGCTTAGAGGTAAGGCGTGATGCGGAAAAGCCTGATACATCGGGAAAGCTTGGAAGAACATGGAACAAAATTAAAGACGATTTTCATCAGAATTTTATTCTTCATGACAGATGGAAAACAATTTTTTCAGGTCTTTGGATAACGATTAAGCTAACGATTTTCTCGTTGCTTATTGGTATAGTTTTGGGATTTTTGGTTGCGTTTGTAAGATGCACATATCTTAAAACAACAAAGAAGGGCTTTTTGCTTAAGCTTTTTAATGCTATATCACAGCTTTATCTTACCGTTATAAGAGGAACGCCTGTTGTTGTTCAGATAATGATTATATACTTCGTTATATTTATGCCGCTTGGAATTGATAAATTTTTGTCGGCAGTTATTTGTTTTGGACTAAATTCGGGAGCGTACGTTGCAGAGATTGTGCGTGGCGGAATAATGAGCATAGATAACGGGCAGATGGAAGCGGGAAGAAGCCTTGGATTTAACTATATGCAAACTATGTGGCATATTGTTTTCCCTCAGGCTTTTAAAGCTGTTTTGCCTGCGCTTGCAAATGAGTTTGTTGTTCTTTTAAAGGAAACTTCAATTGCGTTTTATATTGGTCTTGGCGATTTGATGTATTCGGGAAATGCAATCCGCGCGGCAACGTATAGCCCATTTATGCCTCTTGTTGCGGTAGCAATTATTTATTTGATTATGGTAATAATTTTGTCTAAGCTTGTTGGTATATTGGAAAGGAGATTGAGAAACAGTGAGCGATAATATGGAAATTATGATAAAAACAGAAAAGCTTTCAAAATCCTTTAAAGATACTATTCATGCCCTAAGAGAGGTTGACAGCGAAATAAAAAAAGGTGAGGTTGTTGTAATAATTGGTCCGTCAGGCTCAGGAAAATCAACATATCTCAGAAGCCTTAATTTGCTTGAAGAGCCTACAGGCGGAAAAATTTATTTTGAGGGAACGGATATAACAAGTGATAAGGTTGATATAAACCAAATCCGTCGCAAGATGGGAATGGTGTTTCAGCAGTTTAATCTTTTCCCGCATATGACTATTTTGAAGAATATGACTCTTGCACCAATGAAGCTTTTGAAGCAATCAAAAGAGGAAGCGGAGAAGAATGCATTGGCGCTTTTGGAGCGTGTTGGTCTTAAGGACAGAGCAAATGCGTATCCGTCGCAGTTGTCGGGCGGACAGAAGCAAAGAGTTGCGATTGTTCGTGCGCTATGTATGAATCCTGATGTTATGCTCTTTGACGAGCCAACGTCAGCTCTTGACCCTGAAATGGTAGGAGAGGTTTTAGACGTTATGAAGCAGCTTGCAAACGACGGTATGACGATGGCTGTTGTAACTCACGAGATGGGCTTTGCAAGAGAGGTTGCGGATAGGGTTGTATTTATGTGTGAGGGAGCGATTGAGGAAGAAGGCTTGCCTGAGGAAATTTTCTCAAATCCAAAAAGCCCGAGAACAAAGCAGTTTTTGCAAAGTGTATTGTAATTAAACAGAATATTAAAATAAAAAATCTTGCCTTAATTCAAAGACAAGATTTTTTTATCTAAATTTTTAAATTTTATTTAAGAGCCGCAAGGCTTTCTTCTACCTTTTTAAGCATATCGGCATACTTTTCGCCCTTTTCCTTTTCAGCAGCAATAACGTTTGCTGGCGCTTTTCCAACAAATCCGGGGTTGTTAAGCTTACCTTCAACACGCTTGATTTCGGAAATAAGAGTTTGTTTTTCTTTTGTTAAACGCTCAATCTCCTTTCCCTTATCAACAAGCTCATCCATAGGAAGATATATTGTTGCGCCCTCAACAACTATTGAAACTGCGCCCTCTATATCAGCTACCGACGAAGAAACCTCAACCTTAGAAGCAGATGCAAGCTTTTCAAAGAATGCAGTTCCGCTTTCAAAAACATCAGTCAATTCTGTTGCGATTACAACCTTTGCTTTCTTTGATGCAGGAACATTCATTTCTGTTCTTGTATTTCTTATAGCCTTAATAGCACCCATGATAAGTCCCATTTCATACTCAGCCTGCTTGAAATTAAGCTTTTCATCATATACAGGCCAATTGCTTATCATAATACTCTTTCCGTTATGAGGCAAATGCTGCCATATTTCCTCTGTAATAAAAGGCATAAACGGATGAAGAAGCTTCATTGTTTCGGAAAGAACATAAGTTAAAACATACTGAGCCGTATCACGGGTTTTGTTTTCAGAGTCGAACAAACGAGGCTTAACAAGCTCAATATACCAATCGCAAAAATCATCCCAAACAAAGTCGTAAAGCTTTGATAGAGCAACGCCCAAATCGAAATTGTCAAGATTGTCGCTAACCTCTTTAACAAGAGTGTTAAACTTGCTTATTATCCACTTATCTTCAGTTTGAAGCTTATCCTCTGTAGGAAGCTTGTTTTCGCTTATTTCAAGATTCATCAAAACAAATCTTGATGCATTCCAGATTTTGTTTGCAAAGTTTCTGCTTGCCTGAACCTTTTTTTCAGAGAAACGCATATCGTTTCCTGGTGAGTTTCCTGTTGCAAGAGTAAATCTTAATGCATCTGCACCATACTTTTCAACAATTTCCAATGGGTCAATTCCGTTTCCAAGCGATTTGGACATCTTTCTGCCCTGTTCATCACGAACAAGACCATGAATAAATATATGCTTAAACGGCTCTTTCCCTATATGTTCCATAGAGGAGAAAATCATTCTTGCAACCCAGAAGAAAATTATATCATAGCCTGTTACAAGAACTGAGGTAGGGAAGAACTTTTCAAGCTCAGGAGTGTTTTTAGGCCAACCTAAAGTTGAGAAAGGCCATAGAGCAGAGCTGAACCATGTATCTAAAACATCGGAATCCTGCTTTGTTTTTCCGCCGCACTTTTCACAAACATCAACGGCAGTTTTGCTTACGTACGTTTCACCGCACTTCTCGCAGTAGTATGCGGGAATTCTATGACCCCACCATAGCTGACGGGAAATACACCAATCGTGAACATTTTCCATCCAATTGAGGTATGTTTTAGTAAAACGGTCGGGAACAAACTGAGCATTTCCCGATTTAACAATATCAATAGCAGCCTCGGCAAGAGGTTTCATTTTAACAAACCACTGCTTTGAGGTTATAGGCTCAACAGTTGTTGAACAACGATAGCACTGACCAACATTGTGAGCGTGTGGCTCAATTTTAACGATATATCCGTCTTTTTCAAGGTCCTCAATCATCTTTTTACGACATTCATAACGGTCCATACCCTCGTATTTTCCGCCGTATGAGTTTATTGTTGCATCGTCGTTCATAACCTTGATTTGCTCTAAGTTATGCCTTAAGCCAACCTCAAAGTCGTTAGGGTCGTGAGCAGGAGTAATCTTAACGGCACCTGTTCCGAAATCCTTGTCAACATACTCGTCTGCAATAATCGGGATTTCTCTGCCAACCAAAGGCAAAATAAGAGTTTTGCCAACGATGTCGGCGTATCTTTCGTCCTCAGGATTAACCGCAACAGCCGTATCACCGAAAAGAGTTTCGGGACGAGTTGTTGCAATAGTAAGATATCTGTCAGAATCCTTAAGGAAATATTTGATATGCCAGAAATTGCCGTCCTGCTCGCTATATTCAACCTCTGCATCGGAAAGAGCGGTTAAACAATGAGGACACCAATTTATAATTCTGTTGCCCTGATAGATTAAGCCCTTTTTATAAAGGTTTATGAAAACCTCTAAAACTGCATCGCTACAGCCTTCATCCATAGTAAAACGTTCTCTGTCCCAATCGCAAGAGCAACCAATTTTCTTAAGCTGACTGATAATTCTGTTACCGAACTTGTTTTTCCAATCCCAGACACGCTCTAAAAACTTCTCTCTGCCAAGGTCATAACGAGTTAAGCCCTCATTTACACGAAGCGCTTCCTCAACCTTAATCTGAGTTGCAATTCCCGCATGGTCCGTTCCGGGTACCCAAAGCGCCTCGAAGCCCGCCATTCTTTTATAACGGATTAAAATATCCTGCAACGTTTCGTCAAGAGCATGACCCATATGAAGCTGACCCGTAACGTTAGGCGGCGGGATAACAATTGTAAAGGGTGGCTTTTTGCTTGTTTCATCAGCATGAAAAAACTTGTTGTCTACCCAAAACTTATATAGCCTGTCCTCAAATTCGGATGGCTCGTATGTTTTTGCGATGTTTTCTTTTTCGTTCACGTTTATTCCTCCTAAAATTAACTTTTATATCTTATACCTTTATAATCCTTATATTTTTAAATATAATCGGGAAGGATTACTGCTAGTGCGCAAAGTGCAACAACAGCTAAAACAACCATCTTTAATTTTAAAATTTCGCTTTCGGAAAGCTCTCGCTTTATAATTATTGGGGCGGCTTTTTTT
>JAZNSA010000174.1:0-16568 GCA_045590935.1 Clostridia bacterium
AGACTAAAGTCAATAATCAGTAATTAGCCATATATATTTTCATACGATTAAAAATTAATATTTTTAAGTTTTTCTTACTAATTTTTATAAAACTATTTACTTTCGCTCGTTAAAGTGTTATTATATAATTATAATTATGTTTAGGAGGTGCGCTATGAATACAAAAGGAAAAAAACCTGAAACCAAGGAGCTTTTTGAATGTATACTTGCACTTAAGAACGAGAAGGAATGTGAGCTGTTTTTCGAGGATTTGTGTACGGTCAGCGAGCTTAATGCAATGTCGCAAAGAGTTATGGTTGCAAAATTACTTATGGAGAATATGGTGTATTCGGATATAGCGGCAAAAACGGGAGCTTCCTCGGCAACGATAAGCAGAGTTGCGCGCTGCCTTAATTATGGCGATGGGGGATATAGCACTGTATTGGAAAGAGTAAATAACAAATAAAAGCGGGCGGTATTAAATATGAATGATTACGGAAAATTCGCTTCTATATATGACAGATTAATAAAGTCGGATATTGATTATATAAAAATGGCGAATTTTATTGAAAATACAATAAACGATGCAGGGTTTAAAGAAAAGGGTATTGTTTTGGATTTGGCGTGCGGGAGCGGAATTTTAACAGAGAGGCTAAAAAATTTGGGATATGATATGATAGGAATAGACTTGTCTGTTGATATGCTCAATATCGCCAAGGAAAAAAATCCTGATATTTTATATTTGTGTCAGGATATGCGTGAATTTGAATTGTATGGAACGGTTGATTGCGTATGCTGTATGACAGATGCGCTGAATTATATTACAACAAAAGAGGATTTGCTTGAGGTATTTAAGCTTGTTAAAAATTACTTAAACCCGAACGCCCCTTTTATTTTTGATTTGAATTCTCTCTATAAGCTGAAAAACATATTGTCAAATAATACGTTTACTTATGAGGATGATGAGGTTTTCTATATTTGGGAAAATGAGTACGATGAGGCGTATGATATATGCAATTTTTATCTGACTTTTTTTGTTAAGGATTTTGAAGAGCCGGGCAAGGCAGAGGTTTATAAGAGATTTGATGAAGTTCATAGCGAGAAAGGGTATTCGGTTTTTGAAATTGAGGAGCTTCTTAGGGAAGCGGGCTTTGTATCGTGGGAAATTTATTCGGATTACGAAAAAAAACCAATAAACAGTCAAAGTGAGAGGCTTATTTTTGTTGCTTTTTAAGCAAAAGTTTTATTTTAAGAAAAAAATATAGCGACATATAAAAAAAAGACTTGACAAATATGAGAAAAACATATATAATATTTAGCGTATCCTAAAAATGGGGTATTTGTGTTAGGAAATGGAAGTGCGGTATGCGCTTTACCATACAATAGATTTGCAGGAGGTGTTTATAAATGCTTAGAACATACCAACCTAAGAAAAGGCAAAGAAGTAAGGTTCATGGTTTCAGAAAGAGAATGAGCACTGCTAACGGCAGAAAAGTTCTGGCTAGAAGAAGACTTAAGGGTAGAAAAAGATTGTCAGCATAAAAGGCCACTTTGTGGTCTTTTCTTTTAGCGGACATTTCTTTTAGCGGACGTTTTTTGTAAGCAGAACAAATGGCGGTGGTTTTTTGGAAAAAACAAGCTCAATGAAGTATAATCGTGATTTTAAAAGGCTTTATGCAAAAGGGAAGTCGATTTGCGCAGGGTATCTTGTTATGTACTACAAAAAGGCAAATATAAACGAGAATATCCTGGGAATAACGGTTACTAAAAAAATCGGAAAAGCAGTAATAAGAAACAGGGTACGTCGTCTTATTAAGGAGAGCTACAGACTAAAGGAAGATAAAATCAAAGCAGGATATTATATAGTTATTGTGGCACGCAGCAAGGCTGTGGGCGCAAGCTTTGACCAGATAAGCAGAGATTTGTCGTTCCTTTTGAAAAAAAGCGGAATTATAGAGGGCTAAATTGTTTTTTTGGGGTGATTTTTTGAAACGGGTTTTGATTTTTGTTTTTCGTTTTTATCAAAAATATATATCGCCACTAAAGGGTGCGCCAACGTGTAGATTTTATCCGACCTGTTCGCAGTACGCAATTGAGGCTATATCAAAATATGGTGCCTTTAAGGGCGGGTTTATGGCTTTATGGCGTATTATGAGGTGTAACCCGTTTGGAAAGGGCGGATATGATCCGGTAAAATAATTTTATCGGGATATGGGGGCCTTTTTTAAATGTTAAAGTAAAATTGAAAGGAATAATTTATATTATGATAAATTGGATTGCAACGCTTTTGGGATTTATTTTGCATTTTATTTATAGCATAGTGCAAAATTATGGAGTTGCTATTATACTTTTTACATTGGTTGCTAAGCTTTTAATTTTTCCGCTTAATCTGAAGTCTCAAAAGTCGATGGCGAAAACGCAGAAGCTTGCGCCGCTTGTGGCGGAGCTTCAAAGAAAGTATGCTAATGACAAGCAGAAGCTTAATCAGGAAATGATGGAGCTTTATAAGGCAAATGATGCAAGCCCTACGGCGGGCTGTTTGCCACTTTTGATTCAGTTTCCAATTATTATCGGATTGTATCGTGCAATTCAGGCACCTATTAAATATATCATCAATATGCCTTCATTTTCAAAGGCTTCGCCTGTTACAAATGAAATATTTGGAAAAATACAGGACATCGTTAAGGCTAATTCCGGACAATTTAACGAATCAATTGTTAATAGTATTACGTCGGTGAAACTTGAAAATGCTAAAATTACTATTCCTGAAATTTCAATCAGTAGTATAGCAGATAATCCGTTGTTTTCGTCTTTGAATATAGCAGATTGGAAGATTGATTATAATTTTCTTGGAATGGACCTTTCGAGAAACCCAAGCGAAGCTTTGGGAGCGTTTTTTGGTAACAATGTTGAGTGGTCTGTGGCTTTGCTTTTGCTTATTCCGATTTTGGCAGGCTTATCTTCGTGGCTTATTACGAAGCTTAATCCGCAACAGCAGCAGATGCAGCAGACAACGGATGCAAACGGAAACGAACAGCCTAATATGGGCAAAACTATGACAATGATTATGCCACTTATGTCCGTGTTTTTTACATTTTCATTTGCGGCAGGCATAGGTGTTTACTGGATAATTTCAAATGTATTTCAAATAATACAGCAGTATTTTACTGTAAAATACTTCAAATCGAAGGAGGATGAAACGAGTGTCGTCAACACAATTAAACCAAACAGAAAAAGTAGCAAAAAACATCGATGATGCAATTTTAGTGGCGCTTGAGGAGCTTGGAGCAACAATGGACCAGGTTGACGTAGAAATATTAGATGAGGGTAGCAAGGGCTTGCTTGGCTTTATTGGCGGAAAAAATGCCAGAGTTTTAGTAAAATTAAAGCAGACTCCAGAAACTCTTGCAACAAACTTTTTAAACGAGGTTTTTAAAGATATGAAGCTTGATGTTAAATATGACATAAGCTTTGACGGAAATGAGCTTTCTATTAATCTTATCGGAGATGATATGGGAATAATAATTGGAAAAAGAGGCGAAACGTTAGATTCGTTGCAGTATCTTACAAGCCTTGTTGTCAATCGTGTAGAGGGTTCATATATAAAGGTTACGTTAGATACGGAGAATTACAGAATGAAGAGGCAGGAGGCTTTAAAAACTCTTGCTTTGAGAGTTGCTGATAAGGTTGCCGCAATAGGCAGAAAGCATATTTTTGAGCCTATGAATCCATTTGAGAGGCGTGTTTTGCACGCTACTCTTCAAAACAGTGAGGCTGTAACAACATATTCAATCGGCGAAGAGCCAAACAGAAAGGTTGTTGTTGCACCTAAGGGTGATGTGCGTAAAAAGTAATTTTATAAAAATTAAGGCTGTAGCGCTTTGCTGCAGCCAATTTTTTAAAATGGTGGTGAAAAAATGAACAGTTTTGATACTATAGCGGCAATTTCTACGCCCATTGGTGTTGGTGGTATAGGAGTTATAAGAATAAGCGGAAGTGATGCGCTTTTAATAGCTGATAAAATTTTTAAAGCGCCAAACGGGAGCTTGCTGGCAGAGCAACCGTCGCATACGATACATTACGGGCATATAGTTGACCCGAAAACGAACAAAAAGGCAGATGAGGTTTTGGTAAGCGTTATGAGAGCGCCGAAAACTTTTACGGCAGAGGATGTTGTTGAAATATCTACTCATGGCTCGCCTACGGTTTTAAAAAAGGTTTTGCTTTTGGTTTTGCAAAACGGAGCTCGCCACGCCGAAAACGGAGAGTTTACGAAGCGTGCCTTTATGAATGGCAGAATTGATTTGTCGAGAGCGGAGGCAGTTATAGATATAATTTCGGCAAATAGTGATGCGGCAATTTCTAATGCACTAAATCAATTGGAAGGCTCACTATATGATAAAATTGAAGAAATTCGTGAGCCACTCATATATGCGCTTGCTCAATTTGCCGCAGCGGTAGACTATCCTGATGAGGATATAAGCGAGCTTACGGAGCAAAAGCTTGCCTCTATATTAGAGGAGTGTTTGGCAAAGTGCGATTTGCTGCTTGACAGTGCTACTGACGGAAGAATTGCAAAAGAAGGAATACTTTGCGTTTTGGCGGGAAAGCCTAATGCGGGAAAATCCTCTATGCTTAATGCTTTAGCGGGAGCGGAAAGGGCAATTGTTACGGATATTGCGGGAACAACAAGGGATATAATTGAAGAAAATATCACTATTGATTCTGTTGCTATTCGCTTGATTGATACGGCGGGAATAAGACAAACGGATGATACTGTTGAGAAAATCGGCGTTGAAAGATGCGTTAAATATATAGAGGGCGCAGATGTTGTAATCGTTTTGTTGGATGCGAGCCGTCCGTTAGATGATGAGGATATAAGCGTTTTGAAGCTGAGCGAGGGAAAAAAGAGAATTGTAATCTTAAATAAATCCGATTTGGAGCAGGTTATTGAAAAGAGCGATTACGAAAAATATATTAATGATGACATTGTTATAAATGCAAGCATGGTAGATGGAAATGGGCTTGAAAAGATAAAAGAAACTATAATAGGCATTTGTGAAAACAAAGGTACGGCAAAGAGCGTTATGCTTTCTAATGTAAGGCATATTGCGGCTGTAACGAGAGCCACACAGGCGCTGAAAAATGCGCAGAATACGCTTTCTTGCGGTATGCCGATGGATTTGTGTGCTATTGATGTTTCTTCGGCACTTGAAGAATTGGGGCAGATTACGGGAATAAGCATCAGTGAAGATATAGTTGATAAAATTTTTAAAGAGTTTTGTGTTGGAAAGTGAGGAAATGTATATGATTTATGTTTTTTTAGCAGATGGCTTTGAAGAGATAGAGGCTTTAACTCCTGTTGACATTTTGAGAAGAAGTGGTTTTATGGTAAAGACAGTGGGCGTAACGGGTGCAGAGATTTTAGGGGCGCACGATATATGCGTAAAAGCGGATATATCGCTTGCTGAGGTTGATATAAATGAGGCTGAGCTTTTGTTTTTGCCCGGAGGTATGCCCGGAACAACCAACCTACAAGCTTCTGCCGAGCTTGAGAAGCTAATTTTAGAGGCGAATGAAAGAAATATATATATTGCTGCAATTTGTGCCGCACCGATGATTTTGGGAGAGCTAAAGCTTCTTTGCGGCAAAGAGGCAACGTGCTTTCCGGGCTTTGAGGAGCATCTTATTGGGTCAAGGCTTTCGGGGGAGGCCGTTGTTGTTGCAAAAAATATTATAACCTCAAGGGGAGCGGGAACTGCCTCAACGCTTGCGTTTAAAATGGTTGAAATTTTAAAGGGTAAGGAAGCGGCTGACGAGCTTTATAAGACAATGCAGTATTAATTTTAGATTTGAAATAATTTTTATCAAAGGAGCTGTAGCATTCTTTGCTACAGCTCCTTTTGGGTTGGACGAAAAATGATGCAGAATGGACAAACCGAATAAAAAAGGCAGGACAACTGCCTTTTTTTCTACCCAAAGGCGTACGGGGGTACGCCGAGAGGTGAGGTTTGTTCGTATCGAAAAACATAAATTCAATGTAAAATTCGTCATTTTCGAATTTTACCACATCTTTTTCCTTATTTTCCTACATTATGTTTTAGTAACAAGGCTTAAAATCTACACATTCTTGTTTTGCGAGGTCTGCGCATTTTGCAACAGCCCCTATTTCAGCAATTACAAATTTTCGTTTAATAAATCAGCGGCATATTTTCCGTTTATGTCTGCAAGAGCAATAAGCTTTTGCTGCCTTGATTTGATGCTTGCCTGAATATCGTTGTAGTTTTTAGAAATTTCATCTATATAAGCTTTGAGTTTGGCAACATCAATATCTTTAACATCTACCATTCTGTTTTGCTCAATATAATCCAAAAAGCCTTTGTTTTTGGGGTCATATATCAAGCCTATAAGAGGAACACCGCCGCCTGCCGCATATACAAGCGTATGAAGTCTCATTCCCATAACGATATACATTTCTCTTGTTATAGCTACCGTATCAAAAACATTGTATCTATTTTTTAATATATGAGCCTTGTGCTTGATAAGCGACAATACATTTTCACATATATGCATATCAATTGAATGACGCATAGGAATTAAAACAGTTTTAATTCCGTAGCTTTCAAATGCATAGTCCGCCACAGCGGCAATTTTGCTTTCGATATTTATATCGTTGCTATCCCACGCACGAAGAGAAATTCCAAGATATTTTTCGCCATATACAATTCCCTCGGATTTGAAAATTTCCAAAACACGCTTTTTATCGCTACTTTCTAAAATAACGGCAGGGTCAGCAGTAACCTTCGTTTCGGGAATTGTTACATTCAGTCTCAAAAGCTCATTTAAGCTCATTTCATCTCTTAGGGTAATAAGGTCAACCTTGTTTGCAACTCTTGAAACAAGCCTTGCGTTTCGCTTCTTAACAGGACCTATACCGTTTGCATAGAAGTATGTTTTTAAATTAAGTCTTTTCGCTCGATTTACAACCCATAAGTAATAATACAAAGACAAAGAGCTTGTTTCGTCCTGAAGAAGACTTCCACCGCCGTTAATTAGCATCTTTGACTTTTTAAGAACTTTAGAAACGCTAAAAAGATTAAATCTTTTGTTAGAATCAACCTTATATATTCTCTCTGTGTCCTTTGGCTTTTCTGACAAAACTGCAATACGCACGTCCTTGATATATTTTTTTAGGCTCTCGATAATTGCAAACAACAGCGCATCATCACCACTGTTATCAAAGCCGTAGTAACCTGATATAACTATGTCATATTCCTTTTTGTCCTTGTGTTTTTTCATAATTGAATTGTAAATATCAATATGAGTATTTGCAAGATTTTCGCTTGAAAATGTACTTGTTGCAAAATCGTATAAGCTTTCGCCAAGTCTGTTTCTTTCGTCTTTGCTATCAATTAATTGAATAAGCTTTTCGGCAAGCTCTTCGCAATTCTCACTTTCAAAAAGAAGCCCTGTTTTACCGTCGATAATCAAATCGGGAATTCCGCCTACTCTTGAGCTGACAGTAGGCTTTTTCATTCTTGCCCCTTCCATTAAAACATATGGAAAACTTTCGCTTCTTGAGGTAAGCGTATTTATATCAATAAAATTAATAAAGCTGTAAATGTCCTTGAGGAAGCCTGTAAATATAAGCTTGTCCTCTATTTTTTGTTCCTTGGCAATGTGAATTAATTCATTTCTTAAGTCGCCGTCGCCCGCTATTAAAAACCGCGCATTTTTTCTCTTTTTTGCAACAATTCCACACGCCTTAACAAATATGTCGTGTCCCTTAACGTGGTAATGGCGTCCGATTAAACCAATATAAACGTTATCTTTGTTATACTCTATTCCTATTCTTTTTGCGAATTCCTCTTTTGATTGATATTCCATTGGGGTTGAATAATCCATACCGTTGTAGACTGTATATATACGGTTTGGCTTAAATCCTCTTGATATAAGCATATCCTTAAAATTTGTTGAAACGGCAATATAGTTATCAAGCTTATTTAACGCAAACATATTTAAGCCTGTAAATACTATTTTTTTATATATTCCGTCAAAGTCGAGCAGATAGTCGCTGTGTATAGTTGTAACGATTGGGATGTCTAATTTGTTTTTCAAATGGGTGCACAAAAAATTCGCACGAGCACCATGAGAATGAATTAAATCAAATCCGTCTTTCGCAATTTCTTTAACCCTTTTTAATACGCTCAAGTCAAATCTGTTCTTTTGCTCGATAAGCTCGCTTTCAACATCAATATTCTGAAGCTCATCAAAAAATGTACCTTTCATAAAGCAAACAATTTTTACGTCTGCCTTTTTTGTAAGCGCACGAAGCAATGCAAAAACATGAGTTTTTGCACCGCCCGTATCTCCGCCACTGATTAAATGAAGTATTTTCAAAACAAATTACACAGCCTTTCAATGTTACTTAGATTTCGTTAATTTAACAGTTGCCATACTGATGCCTACGCATACGAAAAATGCAAGCAAAACTCTTGGATAAAACCAACAATATTCAAAAAATCCTATCAAGATGATACCGCTCATAGCTGCCGAAGAGGCTATAGCCAAATTTTTAAGCAAAGGATTTTTATCAGACGATGCCATAAACGATTTTTGCATCATAGAAAAGGTAAAGCAAACATACGCAATAAATCCTAAAAAGCCAAGCTCAATAAACATTTCCATAAACTGCATATGAGAATGAGGAGCGAGGCTTGTTTTTCCTATGGCAAACGAAGGAAAAATGCTCATAAATCCACCACTTCCAAGACCTACACCCGTAAACCAAAAGTCTTTTAGCAAATATATGCAGCCTGTCCAAATGTCAAATCTGTATGAGCTGGAGCTATCTTTTAAATTTCCTATTGTAAGAATTCTGTTCATAACGCTTTGCGGAAGAAGAGGAATTCCTAAGACTACGAGTAAAATAAGGAGTGGAAGATACTTTTTATTGTATAGCGCAACATAAATTAAAGCTGACAGTGCAAAAGCAATCCAGCCTGAGCGGGAATATGTCAGAATAAGCGCACCTGTAGAAATAAGCGCCATAGCCAAAAAAACTATCCTTGTACTTGTTTTTTTTCTCGTTAAAATATATGCATATACCAAAGGAAGGAAAAGAACTAAAAACTCAGCGTAGTTATTAGGATTTCCAAACGTAGAATATGCCCTTCCCGGCATACCTTTATTTAACTCAACATCTGTCAGAGAAACATCAACTTCAATCCCTAACGCACGTTGAACAAACGCTATTAAAGCGGTTATAAATACTGCAACAGCAATGTAGAGAATGAGCTTTTCCAATCTTTCCTTGTTGTATGCATACAGATATATTCCCATACATAGCAAAAATGCAGATATAAAGAACAATAAAAATCTAATGCTATCGAGCCTGTCATAGGAAACAAACGTCGATAAAATAAGCGTTACAAAGAAAATGAACATAGAAAACCAAACGGTAGGCTTATTTCTGTTTTCTTTGGGCAATGAAAAAATTGAGCAAATCAAAATCAGCCCTGATGCCGCAACGCCAAGCATATTGTTCCAATAATTGTGCGGTACAAGAAAAATTATGACACACAAAAACGGAATTGTTAAGATGCTGTTTAAAATAACGGAGTTTTTTTTCAGCATAGAAAAAAAACGAAATATAAATCCCTTTTTGCAATAGTCGGCAAGCTTAGCTATAAGCGTTAGTGCAAAACCAAGCGAGTTGTTTAAAAGCTTACACACAGCTGATGAATTTTTACGATTATCTGCGTTTTTACTTCCGCTTAATATTTTTTTGAAGCGGCTTTTGTCAAATGCATTTGTAATACACTCAATGCCTTGATTTATTTTACTGAAAGTATAAGAAGATTGTACACATTTCAAAAGCCATAAAATAAACCTGTAAACACAACTGTTTTTAAGCATATTATACCTTCACCTATTCTTTAATTTTTATTGATGTAACTTTTGCATCGTTGACAATGGAGTTTCCTGCTCTCATTGTAAAAGCGGAGCTAAGGCTGTATTCTTTCTTGTCGACTATTGCAGTCTTGTGCTCGTTTAGATAGCCCGCCGCTTTTCCGATAATTCTTATTGAGTTAAAGCCCTCTTTTTCGCTTACAATGATTTGTCCGTCGTCTCGTGTAACATAAACTTTTGCAGGAAGAATTTCAATGCTTGATACTTCACCAAGGTCTACGCCATTGCTTGCATCATAAATAGCATCGCCCGGCTTTATTGAATTTGCAACGTAGTCTTCAACTTCATTTGCAAAGAATTCAAACTCTAATTCCTTAGTTTTTGTTGCTTGATTTTCTTCATATTTTATCATTTCTTCTTTTTTTGCTATGTCATAAACTCTAAGGTATATCTTTGCATCGCCTGCACGCAATACCATAGAGTGGCCAACGCCGTACTGATGACCTGAAATTATTGCACCCAAATCATTTTTTGTACCAATCAATTCGCCTGTAATAATAACTGATTTGTAGCCTTGCTTATTTACCATTGTATACTGACCGTCGCTAATTTCGCCGTAAGTAACAGAGTCGTTGATTTCTAAATTGGTGATTTTTCCAAGACTTACGTGAGTTTCGTCGTCATAAAGAGAATTTCCCTCTAAAAGCTTTTCTGCAACGAAATCGCTTATTTCTTCTGCATAGAATTTCATAATGAGCGTTTCCTGACTTTCGGTTGATTTTTTGTTTTTCACAACAAAAACACCAATAACAGCAACTGCAACAACTATAAAAATTATTACAAGCAAATCAATGATATTGATTTTTCCAAAAAGCTTTCCGTTTTTATCAATCATTTTACTTTCCTCCTACTTATCTAACAGCCTTTTCGTATTCTTTATATATATCATCTAAGAGTATTCTTAGATTAAATACCTCTTTAATTGCTTTTTTTGCATTCACACAAAAACGAGCGTGTACATCCTTGTTTTCCATAAGCTTTAAAATAGCATTTGCCATTTCGTCCTCGTTGCCGTATTCAACGATATAACCGCAGTCTGTTTTGTCGTTTATTATATCAGAGTTTCCGCCAACATTTGTTGCAACAACAGGAAGTCCCGAGCCGAGCGCCTCTAAAATTGCAAAGCTTAAAGCTTCATAGCATTTTGCAGAGTTTACAAAGAGGTTTGAGCCAAACAAAATATTTTCGCTGTCTGTCCTGTAGCCAAGCTGCAAAATCTTATCTTCAAGCCCAAGCTCTGCAATCAAAGCCTTTATTTCGTCAAACAATTCCCCATCGCCCGCTATAAGAACAACGAACTTTCTGTCTGTTTTTTCTGCTAGCCTTTTTATACTTTTTACAAAATAGTCAAGCCCTTTTGCAATGTGGTATCTTGCAAGGGTACATATAACAAAGGTATCATCATCTATCGCAAGCTCGCTTCTTATATTGGACATTGCTTCCTTTTCCTCATCACAGAAAATGCCGTTAAAAATTACATCTATCTTATTTTTATTTATACCATTTTCAATTAAAAGCCTTTTTCCGTCGTTACAAACGGAAAGAATTTTTTCTTGGTGCGGGATAATTATTTTGTTTGTAATTTTCCATTTCCAATCTGTTTTAAGCGTTAAATGGCAGGTATAAATAACCTTGCTTTTTTTATAAAACAATCTTGACAGAATTGCAATATAATTTTCTCTCGGATACTGAGTGTGTATAATGTCAATTTTATTTTCTTTGCATATTTTTGCAAGCTTTTTTGCCGCCTTTAAATCAAACGGGTTTTTCATATCTATACGAAAGCTTTTTATTCCAAGCTCTCGCATTTGCTCAGAAAGCTGACCCTCTTCGTTATAGGCAAAGAAACAATTGCATCTCTTTTTATTATATGCACAAACTAAATTATATACATATTTTTCCGTTCCTGCCTTTCCTGCGTGATTAATAAGATATAAAACATTCATTTGTTTTAAACCTCCCCATTTCTGAATTTAATAACCTTTGCGGGATTGCCTCCTACTATTGCATAGTCGGGCACATCCTTTGTAACAACAGCACCTCCGCCAACTACACTGCCTTTTCCGATTGTTATACCCGGAAGGATTATAACATTAGTTCCAATCCAAACGTCGTCTTTGATTGTAACCTTCTGCTTTGGCGCAGTTTGAAGGCGCATAGGAACATTCAAATCTGAAATCTTATGATTTTGAGTAACGATGGTAACATTTGGAGCCATCATAACGTCAGAGCCAATTGACAAAGGACCTGCAACGCGGCAATTAAGTCCTATTCCTGAGTTGTCGCCGATTTCAATATCCTTTCCCGAACCAAAAAATGCGCCATGCTCTATATTTATATTTTTTCCGCATTTATCAAACATCAAGCGTGCACAAAAGCCTCTCATGCTTTTAGCCCCCATACTATAGGGAAGTCCTGAGCACGGCAAATGCCTTGCGAAAAAATAATAAAATGCGTAGCCTAGAGCAGCTTTGATTTTTTTTGTCATTTTTTAGCACCAACCTTTTTGAAAAATTTATCGCAAAACGACACCCCAAGCGAAGTCCTTGTAACAACGAGCATAATGCAGTACACAACAACGCCTGCGACTGCGGGGATAAATAGCTTTAAAATTTTGTCTATGATGCCCTCGCCGATTAAAAAGCTGCCTACCCATAGATTTATGATATATACTACGAAAAACATAACTAACGCACTTAAAACTGATTTTACAAAATTTATCAAAACGTTTTTGCCGAAGCTGCCTATTTTTCTCTTTAGAAGGTAAAGCAAAAGCAAAAGCCCTATAAGTGAAGATATGGAATATGCCAAAGGAATGCCATACGCCCCGATTATTTGAATAAAAATCAAGCTTAAAATAATATTGGTTGCCATTATAATAAATCCGTTTATTGCGGGAATTTTTGTGTTTTTAATGGCATAAAAAGCCCTGTCTAAAATTTCCTTCAGCCCAACGCCTATAATTCCTATCGAGTACATCACAACAAGCATACAAGCAACAGAAATATCGCTGTTTGTTATTTTTCCCCAACCGGCTATAAGCCTCAAAAGAGGCTCTCTTACGGCAACAAATCCGAAGCTTATTGGAACTAAAAGAAGCAAAACGTTATTTATAATGCTATTAAGAGTTTGCTTATAATCGTCGAAATCACCAATCGCGGCACTTGCCGTAAGCTTTGGATATATAACGGCAGTAACGGAATAAATAAAAGCAAGCACCATGTAAACAACGATATTTTGAACGTAGGTCAAAAGCGTTACCATACCATCGAAATTTGCAATCATTGTAACGTTATAAAACATATTTAGCTGATACGCCGAAACGCCTATCATAACAGGTATTGTCATTTTAAATGCAGAAACAATATCGTTGTCTTTAAGGGCAAACGACGGGCGGTATTTAAATCCCGATGCAACAAGCGGCGGTATCAGGATTATCGCCTGAAGCGACAAGCCTATAAACGTTGCAACCAAAAGCCCCGTAACGCCAAACTTGTCCGCCAGAGTGAAAACATATAATATAACAACTAAGCTGCTTGGCACCGAAACAAATGCAGGCCAACCGAATTTTCCGTGCGATTGAAGGATGCCCTGAAAAATATAGTTCAACCCATAGAAAAGCATAACAGGCATCATTATCATTAGCGCCTTAACGGCAAATTTGTAATTCTCGCCCTCGTTAAAGGTTGTGAATTTTGGAAGAACATAGGAAGCCGCTAACCCCAAAACAATAAGCACAAGGGTGAAAATTGTTGTTATTGATATAATATTATTTGCAAAATTTTCGGCTCTTTGCTTGTTGCCGTTTGCTATATGTCCCGCATAAATCGGAATAACTACCGTTGAAAGCGCCGTTCCGAAGCAATTAAAAATCGTATTCGGAATTGTTATTGCATACGAATATATGTTAAGCTCAATACTTGAAACGCCAAAAAACGACATATAAACCTGAGTGCTGACCAAAGCTAAAAGCCTCGATAGTACCATAATTATCATAACATAACTGACAGAGCCAAAAATACTTTTTTTCTTACTCATTCCAAAAAACATCTTCCTTTATTATTTTTGCGGGATTTCCGCCAACTGCAACCTTGGGCGGTACGTCTTTAACGACAACACTTCCTGCCGCAACAACAGCCCCATCACCGATTGTTACGCCCTTCAGTATTGTTACGTTTGCACCAATCCATACGTGATTGCCGATTTTTACGGGCTTGAAAACTTCCTTGTCGCCCATAAATTTATGATAATCTCTATCCATTATACAACAATCCCAGGCAATAAGGGTATTATTTCCGATAGAGACGTCTAATCCTGCGTGGATTTCCGTTCTGTCGCCAATTGAAACCCCGTCGCCAATGCTTAATTTACTATGGAAATCCGAGCCAAAAACGCTTAGCTTAACGCCCTTATGGAGTTGTACCTTTGTACCGAGATTTATTTTGCCATTTTTCTTGAGAATTTTAACCTTTGGAGCAACACGAAGAAGCCCACCGCACTTATCGAAGCGGAGCTTGTAAAATATGCCCCGAAAAAGACGAGAGCAAATTTTCGTATATTCTTGCAAGTCTCTTTTCATGATGTAATACCCCCAAAAACTTATTTTATTTATTTTACCACAAAATACCTTGTTTGTCTACTAATTTTTAATATGTTTAACCTTTTTTTAAAAAAACTGCAAAAAAGGCTTTATTTTTAGAACAAATATAAAAAAACAAAAAATTTTTAAAAAATTTTCAAATATTTTCTCTAAACTCTTGACATTTAAAAAAAGGTATGGCACAATAGATAGGGGTGCTTTTTTTTGAGAATAATTTCAGGCATTAAACGCGGGCTAAAATTGTATGATTTTGAAGGGGGAGATATTCGCCCAACAACTGATAGAATTAAGGAAAATATTTTTAATATAATTGCACCTGATGTCAGGGAAGGCTCCGTTTTAGATTTGTTTTGCGGAACGGGAGCGTTGGCGCTTGAGGCTGTAAGCAGAGGAGCGGCAAGTGCCGTTATGTGTGATGCTTCTAAAGAGTCGCTGGCTTTGGCGAAAAAAAATGTTTCTCACGCAGGCTTTGAGGATAAGTGTGAGCTGATTTTGACTGATGCAACGGCATTTTTGAAAAAATCTTCAAAAAAGTTTGATATTATTTTTCTTGACCCGCCGTATAACAGTGGTCTTGCTGAAAAAACGCTGAAGCTGATTTTTGCAAATGATATTTTGGCAGAGGACGGAATTGTTGTTTTGGAGAGAGATGAAACGGATAGCTTTGATGCGTCTTATGCTGTCTTGAAAAAAGAGAAAAGGTACGGCAGAACTTATATTTGCATATATAAAAAGGAATGATTTGTTTATATGAAAATTGCAGTATATCCAGGAAGCTTTGACCCGGTTACGAATGGGCATATTGATATAATAAGAAGGAGTGCGGCTGTTTTTGATAAGGTTATTGTAGGGGTTTTGAAAAATGCCTCAAAAACTCCGCTTTTTGCGGCAGATGAGAGAATTTCATTTATAAAAGAGTCCGTAGGCGATTTGAATAATGTTGAGGTTGATAGCTTTTCAGGACTTTTGGTTGATTTTCTTTCTTTGAAAAATGCAAGTATTATAATTAAAGGCTTAAGAAGCGTTACGGATTTTGAATATGAATTCCAAATGGCGCTTTTAAATAAATGTTTAAGCAATAAAGCAGAAACGTTTTTTATGATGACGAATTCTAAATATTCCTACCTGAGCTCAAGTATGGTTAAAGAGGTTGCTAAGTTTGGGGGAAATGTTGAGGAATTTGTTCCGAAATGTGTGGAAAATGCTTTAAGGATAAAAATTAATGGTTAAGGGGAGGAATAGAGATGGAGTCTTTAGATGTTTTAGAAATTGTTGATATGATGGAAGATGTTATTGAAAAAGCGCTTAGCGTACCTTTTACGGGAAAAACGTTGATAGACAGAGACGAGCTTAATGACCTTATGCAGGAGCTGCGTCTTCATTTGCCTGAGGACTTTAAGCAGGCGAAGTGGGTAAAAGAGGAAAGGCAGAGAATATTAGAGGAAGCCAAAAAAGAGGCTGATGCGATAATCAAGAACGCCGAGGAGCAGATGGCGGCTATGATTGATGACCATGAAATAACTCAAAAGGCGTATGCTCAGGCAAATGAAATTGTTGCGGCGGCGCAAAATAACGCAATGGAACTTAGAAATGGTACAAGAAAGTATGCCGACGATGTTATGGCAAACCTTGAGGCAAAGATAGAAAAGCTTTTAACAATTGTTCACGAGAACAGAAAAGAACTCAAAAAATAATTTTATTGGATTTTAAACAGCTGTACGCAATAGGTGTGCAGCTGTTTTTGATATGGATTGCTCTGCGCAGAAGTCCGACAGAAGAAATCTATTAAGACCGCTTGAAACATGAAACTTTTTTAAAAAATATTGACTGCGTTGGATTTTTATGGTATAACGTCAGTGTAATTGATGCAGAAAATAAAAACTCCCTACTTTTTAAGCAAAGGAGTTGGCAGAATATGTTTGTACCGAAGAATGTAACAACCGATGAAGAAGCAAGAGGCTATGCAAACGCAACTCGTGAGCAAGCGCTTATTATTGCAGTTCGTATGGTTGAAAAT
>JAZNSA010000175.1:0-12012 GCA_045590935.1 Clostridia bacterium
CAAGGCATTTATACGACATAATAATCAAAAATGGAAAAAAATGGAAAAAATTTTGAAAAACTATTGATTTTAAAACTGAAATATGGTAAAATATGGAAGTACAAGAAAGTACAATTAAGAAAATAAAAATAAAAGGAGCGAACAAAATGGGAAATTCTATTTCGGTATTGATAGCAGACAGCAGTGAAAAATTTGCAAATTCGGTTAAAAGTTATTTGGAAACGCAGAAAGGAATTGAGGTTAAAGCCGTTGCAACTAACGGGAAAGATGCGTTTGACAAAATGCTCGAGGTTATGCCCGACGTTATGATAGTTGATATGATAATGCCATATATTGACGGGCTTGGCGTATTGAAAAAAATTAAGGAGGCAAAATTGGATAGGAAACCGCTTGTTATAATGCTTTCGGGAATGTATCAAGAAAAGGTGGCGATGCAGGCTACGGCGCTTGGAGCGTGTTATTATATGGTTAAGCCGATTGAGCTTGAGAGCCTTGTTGATAGGATAAGAGAGTTTTCGGATAAAAGTGAATCTCATTTTTCGTATGCCATGGTTTCGCAAAAGCATGACTACAGTGAGCGTGAGATTGAAAAAATTGTTACTGATATAATTCATGATATTGGTGTGCCTGCGCATATAAAAGGTTATCATTTTATAAGAAGTGCAATAATTATGGCGATAGACGATATGGAGGTTATAAACCATGTAACAAAGCAGCTTTATCCTGATTTAGCGAAGCTTTATAAGACAACTCCAAGCAGAGTTGAAAGGGCGATACGTCATTCTATTGAGGTTGCGTGGAACAGAGGGTATAACGAAAGTGCACAAAAACTCTTTGGCTACAGTATATCGTCTGACAAAGGAAAGCCGACAAATTCTGAATTTATTGCTATGATAGCAGACCATATAAAGCTTAAAATCAATCGTCCTACAATTTTAACGAGGTAGTAAAATTTTTTTATAATGAAACTTAGAAGAAAGGCGTTAGTCTTGCTAAAAAAATAAACTACCCTCCCCAAATGCCAAATTTACAATCGGGGGAGGGTAGTTTTTAATTTCTATTAAAATTAAATAATAGTTTTTTCAAGGTATCTCAATATCTTCATAACAATCCTTGACTACAAAATATAGCGTTACTTTTATTTTTACATCCTTGTCGTTATCATTTACAACGATAACCGACTCATGATTTTTTGCAACATCACTTGCTAAAACGCCTGCCTTAAGCTGGTCTACTGTCCAGTTTTGAGCCTCTAAACAGAAGTCAACAATTCTTCTTCTCTCACTCTCAAGCTTATCCATAACAACAGGAAGACCGATAGCAGGAGAATAACCGTCAACCTTAGCAGAAAGGTTAAGTTGAACTATATCGCTTTTTTCAATTGTTCTGTAGCCTGAGCGGTTGATAGCATGACGAGTTGAAGCCTCATTGAATACATACTCTGCTCATTTTTTTTATATAAAAATTTGCTCAAATATTGACTTTGTACCTATACATTGTTATAATCAAATTGAAAGAAGGGATTTTTTCATGAATTTTAAGCTGCAGGAGTTTGATACGGATATTGTTGTTTCGAGAACAGCGAACATACATTATTTTGAATTTGATAATAATTATTTTACAAACGAGGATAGCCATAATTTTTGTGAGTTGTTTTATGTTGACAAAGCTAAGAATAAAAAATGCTAAGGTTATGCTTCGTTTGAACGGGGTTTTGGTAACGAAGGTGTCGGAAAAGCTTGGATTTAGCTCAATTCACTATTTTAGCAGAGTTTTTAAAAAATCAGTATGGCTGACGCCTGTTGAATATCAAAAAATGATAAAGATAAAGCTTTTGCTTTAAAATATCTTTAAAAAGCTTTACAATTGCTTAAAAATAAGGTATAATTATATTGTCAAGGAAAGCAATGTTAAAGGAAGTTTTATTTGAAGTTTTATTTTAAGGAGACTGGCTGTTATGAAACCTAAATTTCTAAGTATCGTTAAAATGGTTTTTTATGTTTTGTGTTTTTCAAGCCTGTTTTTGCCAATGAGCTATAACGGTCATGTAAATGAGGTTGTTTTTGGTTTTAATTATATTATTGATTTGATGCACGTTGGTGAGATTAAAGAGGAGCTTTATTGGTTTTTTTATTATTTTATAATATTTATTCTGCCTCCTGCGATTGAAATTGTATTTTGGTTTTTAAGCAAGAAAAAAATTGTTTCAAACGTATTTGATATAATTCTTGGAACGGGTAGCAGCGTTGTGATGTTTTGCTTTTTTGTAACTTTTAAGAAAAGTCCTATAGGGATTTTTGTAGCAATGTTATGCCAGATTATTATTGTTGTAATAGCGTGTATTGATATGCTCGGTAATGTTTTTTCGGAGCGGAATTTTAACAGTATTATAGATGATGCAAAGAAGAGTAAAAAACGCTGAAAGTATGCATAGTTGTTAATTTAAAAGTGAACAGTACCTTTTTAGTAAACGATGATTAATTGTTATTTTTACAATCCCTCAGTCAGCTTCGCTGACAGCCCCCTTACACAAGGGAGCCAGAAAACCTTGCAGTTAAGCCCTCCTGGTGTAAAGGAGGGTGGCGCGCGGTAGTGTGAGGGGAAGATTGTTTTTGAAATTTGCTGTTTAATCAGTATTTACTTTAAGACAGTTTATTCTTATATTATCGACATCAAAAAATCCATGAACCTTTATATTAAAATTTGTTTTGAGAGGTATAGTTTATGTGGAAATGCGCAAAATGCGGAGTAATGAACGAGAATAATTTTTGTAAGCAGTGCGGAAGTATGATGGAAAACGAAGCCTTCGACGGAAGTATAACGATAAAATACAAGATTAAAGAAGAAACTATATCAAAGGAAGCGCAAAGTGCGGAGAAGCAAAAGAAGAAAAGTGTGAATAAGGCTTTGGTTATAAGCGTTATTTGTGCTATCTTTGTTGTTTTTACTTTGATTTTGGGAGCTTTGGGATTTTATTTTTCTGCGAAATCGGATTTGAAAAACGCAAGGTTTGACAGTGCGGTTAAAAAATTTGAAAAAATATCGTTTTTGTTCGACAGTAAAAGTATGATTAAAGAGTGCTCGTATTTAAAGGCAAAGGACTTAATTGAGAAAAAGGAGTATGACTCGGCTGTTTCTGAGCTTTTTGAGATATTGGATTATAAAGACAGTGTGAAGGTTTTGCAGTCGTGCTATATAAGTATGATTGAGGTTTATAAAAAAAGCGAGGATTTCAAATCTGCTTCGGAGCTTATTTCTTCTATCGACAAAAGCCTTATTAACGATGAAATTCTGGAGTATGAGCAATGGTGCGATTACGCGTACGCAAAGAGCCTTATTCAAAAAGAGCCCGAGAAGGCTTTGCTTCTTCTTACAGATTGCGGAATGGATTATGAGGATATTGAGGATTTGATTTTTGAGTGCCACTATTTGATTGCGAAAGAATATATAGAAAATGGCGAATACGATTTGGCGTATGATGAATTTGAAGAGTGTATTGATTATAAGGACAGTGAGTATCTGCAGTCCTCGTTAAAATTAGAAATTGTTAAAAAAGCTATCGAAGAATATAACAATGGAGATTATGAGGAAAGCGTCAGACTTTTTGAAATGAGTGGAGATATTGGAAGTGAAGCTTCGGATGAGGTTATGGCATATAAGCTCTTTTTAAGCTATAAAACCAACAAGTACCAGCGCCCTGCAATTAATAACAGGCTCTTTTCTTATGTTGGCTCATATATGGCGGCGAGAGAGATAGTTTTGGAGGACGAGAGTGTTTTTAAAGATTTTGTGAAGGGTAAATGGGAAAGCACTGACGGAAGTGTTTACAGCTTCTCAAATGATTTTTCTGTAAGTGGCGTTGTAAGCGGAAGTTGTAAGCTTGACGGCAGAGTTTTATCCGTTAAGAGCGGAGCGGATTATATAACGCTGTTTAAATCAATAGAAATAATTAATGAAAACAAGATTAGGGTAGCTATGGCAGGCGGCGAAAACTATACTTTAAGCAGAGCGGCTTAGGAGGGATCACTTTGATTTGTTTAAAATGTAACAAATTTAATATGTCTGATGATGTGTATTGTCAGTACTGCGGGTCGAAGCTTGTTTCAAATCAGTTTGGTGAGCAGTTTAAGACTTTTGTTGGAAACAAGACTAATATTGATGAAAATGATGCTACAAAAGTATGGAGCAATAGGGCAAAGGATTCTGCCAATGAGGAATTGAACGCCACAGAGTATGGCGAGGAGATTTCGTTTGACGGTGAATTTGCTTTTGGCAATGGCGCTTTTGGTGATGATGAGCGAATTGTTACAAGAACAGAAAAGGTTACTTTGAGAAATACTGCTCTGTTGGCTGTTTTGTTGGCAATTTTGATTGATGCGGTTATAACTGTTTCGTTGATTGTCTATTTTAGGGGCTTTGCTCAAAAGATTGTTAATGTCAGCAAGCAGGCTGTTGCAATTGAGCAAAGTGAAGCTTTTAAGGGGTGAGCAGATGGGAATAAATGATAATGATAGGGACGATTTTTCAATTGGCAACGGCAGATTAAGAGAGGGTGCGACATATAGGCGAGGAGCAAGAAGAAAAACAAGGGGAACGCTTTCTTTGGTGTTGTTTGTAGTGTTTTTGCTTTGTGTTGTAATTGTTGGAATTGTATTTGTTGTAAGAATTTTTATAAAGCCTGAGCCGATAATTGATTCTTCAAGGGATGAGGTTGTGCAAACGATTGCAGAGAAAAAAAACGAGGAAAAGCCGCAAACGGATATGATGGTTGTTGACGATTTGTTTATAGAGCATCTAAATTCCTTGAAAAAGCTTGATGCTGGTGCGAATATAGGCGATGAGGATATTTGTGGTGTTATTTATTCGTACGAGGACGATTTTGACCGTGATGGGGAAACGGAGCTTTTGGTTGTTGGGTTGACAAGCGGGAAATATTTGAATTTGGAATTTTTTGAAAAAGAGAATGAGCAGGTCAAACGCAAAGGAATGTATTTGTTTGACGGAGAGATTGACAACAGCGATTTTAATATTTTTAACGTAGATAGCTATATTTGCTTGGAATGTATCAATGACGACGAGGTAGTGTCGAGGTTTTTGAAGTATGAAAAAGATTTAAAGCTTGCGTTTGACAATGATGATGCAGATATGCTTGAAACGCTTTCTTTAAGCGGAAGTGAGAGTAATCTTGACCATATAAGGAGTACGGCAGTTTGTTCGTTTAAGGTAGAGGATATGGTGCTTAGTTTTTAAATTTGAATAAAAATTATATATAAAAAATTGACCACTGACTAAATTTGTCGGTGGTCAATTTTTTGAGTTTTCTAAAATAAAAATGTTAACGGCTTATTCTTCCGTTTCTGCGGTTTCTTCTGCTTTATCCTCTTCGGAATCAACAATGTCCTCATCTTCTTCAGGTGTGGCAGCCGTCAAAGAAACAATTTTAACGTCGTCGTCCAATCTCATTAAGCGAACGCCCTTCGTAACTCTTGAGTATGTGCTTATTTCTTCCGTTTTCATTCTTATTATAACGCCTGCATCTGTTATCAAGATAAGGTCGTCTGTTTCGTTTACGCTCAGTATTCCTGCAACATTACCTGTCTGTTCACTTATACGATACGTCAAAACGCCTTTTCCGCCTCTGTTTTGACAATGATATTCATTAAGCTCTGTCTTTTTTCCGAAGCCGTTTTCGGTAACAACCAAAAGCTTAGTATCATCAGTTGCAACGCAAGCTCCAACAACCTTGTCATCGCCTGTTAAACGAATTGCACGAACACCTCTTGCCATTCTACCCATTGTTCTTGCATCATTTTCATTGAAACGAATTGCCATACCTGCTGATGTTCCAATAATGATATCGCAGCTTCCGTCCGTTAACGCAACCTTAATAACCTCGTCATTATCGTCAAGTCCGATAGCCCAAAATCCGTTTTTGCGGGTTGTATCATATTCGGACAGTGCAGTTCTCTTAATTACACCATTTTTTGTTATAAATGTTAAATACTTATCGTCTGTAAATTCTCTGAAGGCTATCGTAGCAGATACCTTTTCGTCGGGAGCAAGCTCTAAAAGATTAACAATCGCCGTTCCCTTTGCCTGCCTTGAGGCTTCGGGAATTTGATAACCCTTGAGTCTGAACATTTTTCCTTTGTTTGTGAAAAGCAAAAGGTTATCATGAGTTGAGGTTGTTATAATATTTTCAACAAAGTCCTCATCTCTTACAGTCTGAGCCGAAATACCTCTGCCGCCTCTGCGCTGTGAACGATATGTATCAACAGGCATACGCTTGATATATCCGAAATGTGTCATAGTTATAACAACATCTTCCTCGTCTATCAAATCCTCTATATCAATTTCGTCGTCGGCAGTTGTAATTTCGCTTCGGCGTTCGTCGCCAAACTTATCTTTAATTTCAAGAAGGTCATTCTTGATTATATCGCAAACCATATAATCATTTTCCAAAACCTCGTTGTAGTGTTTTATCAAGCCTTCTATTTCAGCTAATTCGTCGTGTATCTTCTGACGCTCAAGTCCGCTCAAGCGACCAAGACGCATATCAACAATAGCCTGTGCCTGAATTTCGGTAAGCGAGAAGCGAGCCATAAGCTGCTCTTTTGCATCGGCAATTCCGCCTTTTGCATTTCTGATTGTATTAATAACCTCATCAATGTTGTCAACCGCAACTGTCAAGCCTTGCAAAATATGCTCACGCTCAACCGCCTTTTTTAAGTCATATTTCGTTTTACGAATAATAATTTCTTTTTGAAATTCAATATAGTAGTCTAAAATCTCACGCAAATTCAAAAGCTTAGGCTCTGTTTTGTTGACAAGAGCTATCATATTTACGCAGAAGCTTTCCTGAAGCTGAGTAAACTTGTAAAATTGATTTAATATAACATTGGCATTTGCATCTCTTTTGACATCAACAACGATACGCATACCTGTACGGTCGGACTCGTCTCTGATTTCAGAAACGCCCTCAACTTTTTTATCACGAACAAGCTCGCCCATTTTTTCAACAAGCTTAGCCTTGTTTACTTTGTATGGGATTTCAGTAATAATAATTTGAGGATGAACTCCATTTTCTTCAATAATTGCCCTTGCACGCATCAAAATTCTGCCTCGTCCCGTATGGTAAGCAGAGCGGATGCCGCTTCTTCCCAGAATAAGTGCGCCTGTTGGGAAGTCGGGTCCTTTGATATAATTGATTAATTCATCAATTGTTATGTTAGGGTCATCAATAACGGCAATAACTCCGTCAATAACCTCACTTAAGTTGTGAGGAGGTATTTCAGTTGCCATAGCAACTGCAATACCTGATGAGCCATTTACCAAAAGATTAGGAAATCTTGAGGTTATAACGCTTGGTTCCTCTCTGCTGTCGTCAAAGTTTGGAATAAAGTCGACAGTATCCTTATCAATATCTGTCAGCATTTCAAGCGCAATTTTGCTCATCTTAGACTCTGTATAACGGTAAGCAGCAGGAGGGTCGCCATCAACAGAACCAAAGTTACCCTGTCCGTCAACAAGAGGGTATCTCATTGAAAAGTCCTGAGCAAGACGAACAAGCGCATCGTAAACAGAT
The DNA here is from genome assembly GCA_045590935.1 of Clostridia bacterium. Taxonomy (GTDB): domain Bacteria; phylum Bacillota; class Clostridia; order UBA1381; family UMGS1253; genus CAKSHP01. The sequence goes on from JAZNSA010000175.1 coordinate 7,586, forward strand.
GAGTCGCCGTGAGGGTGATATTTACCCAAAACATCACCGACAGTTGCGGCACACTTTTTGTATTTTTTATCAGGAGTTAAGCCCGCCTCGTGCATAGTATATAAAATACGTCTGTGAACAGGCTTTAGTCCGTCTCGTACGTCGGGAAGCGCTCTGCCTATAATAACGCTCATCGCATATTCGAGATAGGCTTTCTCCATTTCTGCAGAAACCTCAACATCAACAATTGATTGCATTTCGTAGTCAGCCATTTTTATTTCTCCTATTCTGCCGCAGAAAATGCGGCATAATTATAAATTGTATTTATTTAACAAGTAAGCTTTCGCCCGTCATTTCGGAAGGCTTTTCCAAGCCCAACATATCAAGAAGAGTTGGGGCTATGTCGGCAAGCCTGCCCTCAGGCTTTAGCTTTGCATCGTAATTAACCATAATCAATGGAACGGGGTTTGTAGAATGTGCCGTTACAATATTGCCTTCATCATCAAACATTTCATCGGCATTTCCGTGGTCTGCCGTAACAAGTGCACAACCGCCCTTAGCTAAAATTGCATCAAGAGTTTTTCCAAGACACTCGTCAACTGCCTCAACTGCTTTTTTCGCACAATCAAAAACGCCTGTATGCCCAACCATATCGCAGTTTGCATAGTTTAAAACGATAACGTCATACTTGTCTGAATTGATTCTTGAAACAACCTCGTCCGCAACCTCATAAGCACTCATTTCAGGCTTTAGGTCGTATGTTGCAACCTTTGGAGAAGCAATCAAAGCACGTTCCTCGTTTTTGTATTCCTTTTCAATTCCGCCATTAAAGAAGAATGTAACGTGGGCATATTTTTCCGTTTCAGCAATTCTTAACTGAGTCAAACCCTTTTCGCTTATATATTCGCCAAATGTATTTTTAAGGCTTGTCGGTTTAAATGCAACATCAATATTTGGCATTGTTTTATCATATTGAGTCATACAAACAAAGTAGAGAGGAAAAAATTCTCTTTCAAATCCGTTAAAGTCATTATCTACCAAGGTTCTCGTAATCTCACGGGCACGGTCAGGTCTGAAATTAAAGAAAATAACAGAGTCATTTTCCTTAACAGCTTTTGCGTTTGAAATAACGGTTGGAACAACAAATTCGTCTGTTTTACCGTCTTCGTACGACTTCCTTACTGCCGCTTCAGCATCGTCTGCCTCTTCGCCTTCGCCTTTAACGATTGCATTGTAAGCGAGAGAAACTCTTTCCCAACGATTATCTCTGTCCATCGCATAGTAGCGTCCCATAACGCTTGCGATTTTACCGATTCCGATTTCTTTTATTTTATCTTCAAGCTCTTTTATATAATCTGCACCGCTTGTTGGCGCAACATCACGTCCGTCAAGGAAGCAATGAACGTAAACATTGTCTAATCCTGCCTTCTTTGCAAGCTCTAAAATTGCGTAAAGATGAGTATTGTGAGAATGAACGCCGCCGTCTGAAACAAGCCCCATAACGTGAAGTGCGCTGCCGTTTTTCTTAACGTTTTCAATAGCCTTTAAAAAGGCATCGTTTTCAAAGAAATCACCGTCTTGAATAGACTTTGTTATCCTTGTAAGCTCTTGATACACAATTCTTCCTGCGCCGATATTTGTATGCCCAACCTCTGAATTTCCCATTTGCCCATCAGGCAAACCAACATCAAGACCACTCGCATAAATCTTACCTTGCGGATACTTTTTTACAAGCTCATCCATAACAGGTGTATTTGCCGCTTCGATTGCAGATTGCTTATTGTTTTTTGCAATTCCGTATCCATCCAAAATAATAAGTGCAGTAGGTTTTTTCAAATTTACCATTCCTTCCTTGTTAATCCAAAATTTAATTCGTATTTATTTAAAAATGCTAAACTAAAATTTAGCACAATAGGGCAAGACTGCAGAAACAACCTTACCCTATGTGAAAAAACCTTAATTAAAACTTAACAATTTCTGTAAAATCTTTAATCTTAAGGCTTGCTCCGCCAACAAGACCGCCGTCTATGTCGCTCATTCCGAAAAGCTCAGCAGCATTGCTTCCTTTAACGCTACCGCCATACTGAATGATAATCTCACTAGCAACGTCTGCGCCGTAAAGCTCGCCTATAACCTCTCTTATTGCAGAGCAAACTTCATTTGCCTGCTCGCTTGTAGCTGTTTTGCCTGTTCCGATTGCCCAGATTGGCTCATAAGCAATAATAACCTTCTTTGCATCGTCAGCGCTAACGTTCATAAATGCAATTTTAACCTGCGCACGAATTAAATCAATTGTTATTCCTTGCTCTCTCTCGTCTAAAGACTCGCCAACGCAAACGATAGGTAATAAGCCTTTTTCAATAGCTTTTATAACCTTTTTGTTTACTGTTACATCTGTTTCAGCAAAATACTGTCTTCTTTCGCTATGACCGATTATAACGTATTCAACGCCCATATCTTTAAGCATATCTGCGCTAACCTCACCCGTATAAGCACCGCTGTCCTCAAAAAACATATTCTGAGCACCGATTTTAATATTTGTTCCCTTTGCAGCATCAATTGCGCCTGCAAGGCAAACAAAAGGTACGCAAGCTATAACATCTGCCTTAGCATCTGCAACGCTTGGAGCTAATTCTTTAATAAATTCAACTGTTTCGGAAGGAGTTTTATTCATCTTCCAGTTACCTGCAACAACTATTTTTCTCATTTTTATATACCATCCTTTTTTATAGCTTTAAATATATTTTTTTTAATTATTTGTCCTGTAAACAAGCGATACCAGGAAGCTCTTTGCCCTCTAAGAATTCAAGAGAAGCACCGCCGCCTGTTGAAATGTGGCTCATCTTATCGCCAAGACCTGCCTTGTTAACAGCAGCAACACTGTCGCCTCCGCCGATAATTGTTACGGCATCCAAATCTGCAAGCATATCAGCAATAGCGTTTGTACCCTTAGCAAAGTTAGGCATCTCAAACACACCCATAGGTCCGTTCCAAACAACAGTTTTTGCATCCTTTAAAGCATCTTTGAAAAGAGCAATTGTTTTTTCGCCAATATCAAGACCCATCCAGTCAGCCCCAATTGTGTTTGAAGGAACTGTTTTAAATTCTGCATCGTTTGAAAATTCCTTTGAAACAACTGTGTCAACAGGAATAATAAGCTTAACACCTTTAGCCTTAGCCTTATCCATCATCTCTTTTGCATAGCTGATATAATCCTCTTCAAGAAGTGAACATCCAACTTCGTAATCCAAAGCTTTCATAAATGTATAAGCCATACCACCACCGATAATTAAAACGTCAACCTTGTCTAAAAGGTTGTTGATAACGGAAATCTTTGAAGAAACCTTTGAGCCGCCCAAAATTGCAACACAAGGTCTTTCAGGATTATTAACGGCGTTTCCAAGGAAAGCGATTTCCTTTTCAATTAAGTAACCTGCAACAGCCTCGTCAAGATAATCTGTTACGCCTACTGTTGAGCAGTGAGCTCTGTGCGCAGAGCCAAAAGCATCATTAACAAAAATATCTGCAAGGGAAGCAAGCTCTTTGCTGAAATCTTCAACATTTTTTGTTTCCTCTGCTCTGTAACGAGTGTTCTCAAGCAAAACAACGTCGCCGTCTTTCATTTCTGCAACTGCTTTTTTTGCGTTTTCGCCAACAACGTTATTGTCAGCCGCAAAAACAACCTCTTTGCCGAGCTTTTCAGACAAACGCTTTGCTACGGGAGCAAGGGAAAACTCAGGCTTAGGCTCGCCCTTTGGCTTACCCATGTGTGAGCATAAGATAACCTTTGCATTATTTTTGATTAAATACTCAATTGTAGGAAGTGCGCCAACAATTCTTGTTTCATCTGTAATGTTGCGGTTGTCATCAAGCGGAACGTTAAAATCGCAACGCACCAATACTCTTTTGCCACTAACGGCAATGTCTTCTACTGTTTTCTTGTTTAGCATAATAAGATACCCCTTTTCATATAAATATTTGTTTCAAAATATAATATTAAGAAACAAAAAATAAAAAACAAAAAATAAAAATTTACTACAGACAAATTGCGTACAAAGACAACCTTGAAATTGAATTCCTATAAGTTAAGTATAAACAATCTATCCATACCTATACATTTTACACTATTTTTACATTTTTTTCAAGTGAAATATTAAAAAAATATGGAAATAGTTTGTAGAAAATTTAAGGGTTTGAAATGCTTTTTTTGTATGTTTTTATAAGAGAACGTTTTTTTGACGAAAAGGTATTAAAGCAGATTGAAATTAACATTAAAAATTTTAATAAATTCGACACAAAAGAAAATCAAAAGAAAAAAATATTTTTTTGAAATACTTTCGCTTTAAAAAATAGAAATCAAAAAATATTTTTAAAAACACGATGTCGACAAATGCTATATTTAGTATGTTTTTAAAAAAAAGTATCATTTTTTTGACGCAATCTAAAAA